>DAINNP010000023.1:0-16250 GCA_036735785.1 Rhodoferax sp.
TCAACTCTTCCACTTTCGCAGTCGAGATCGGGTCGAGCGCCGAGCAAGGCTCATCAAGCAGCAAGACTTCAGGCTTGATCGCGATACCGCGCGCAATACACAAACGCTGCTGTTGTCCGCCCGACAAGCTGGAGCCGCTCTGGTGCAATTTGTCTTTCACTTCAGTCCACAGTGCCGACTTGCGCAGCGCCCATTCCACGCGCTCTTCCATATCGGTGGCGCTGAGCTTTTCGAACAACTTCACACCGAAAGCAATGTTGTCGTAAATCGACATCGGGAAAGGGGTCGGCTTCTGGAACACCATGCCGACCTTGGCGCGCAACAAAGCCACGTCCTCTTTGCTGGTCAGCAGATTCTCACCGTCCAATAGGATTTGACCTTCAGCACGTTGCTCGGGATACAACTCGAACATGCGGTTGAAGATACGCAACAGAGTGGACTTGCCGCAACCGGAGGGGCCGATGAAGGCGGTGACGCGCTTCTCGGGGATTTCCATGTTGATGCCTTTGAGGGCGTGGAACTTGCCGTAGTAGAAGTTCAGGTCCTTGACGGAAATCTTGGACTTGGTCGGGGCGCTAGGTGTGTTCAACATACAAGTAATCCTTTAAACGTCAGTGCGCTGCGCGCATCAGGCCTTGGAACGGGTCAGTACCCGCGCCAGAATGTTCAATCCGAGCACAGTCAGGGTGATCAAGAAGACCCCTGCCCAGGCGAGTTGCTGCCAGTTCTCATACGGGCTCATGGCAAATTTGAAGATCGTGACCGGCAAGCTGGCCATGGGTTCGCTCAGCGACGATGTCCAGAACTGATTGCTCAATGCAGTAAACAGCAGCGGCGCGGTCTCACCAGCAATACGGGCAACAGCCAACAACACACCGGTAATCACACCGGCACGGGCCGCCTTGAGGGTGATGCTCAAGATCACTTTCCACTTCGGGGCACCCAATGCGTAGGCCGCTTCGCGCAAACCGGCAGGTACCAGTTGCAGCATGTTCTCCGTGGTGCGGATCACCACCGGAATCACGATCAGGGACAGCGCCAAAATGCCAGCGTACCCGGAGAAGGATTTGAACCGCGATACCACCACTGCGTAGACAAACAAACCGACCACGATGGAAGGTGCAGACAACAGAATGTCGTTCACAAACCGCACGGTAGCTGCCAGCCAGCTCTTGTTGTCGAACTCGACGAGGTAAATACCAGCCATCACACCGATGGGCGTACCCAAGCAGGTGGCCAGAAACACCATCAAAAACGAGCCGTAAATCGCGTTGGCCAGGCCACCGGCTTCGTTGGGTGGAGGTGTCATCTGGGTCAGCGTGGCAATCGACAAGCCACCAAGACCCAAGCGGACGGTTTCCCACAAAATCCAGAACAACCAGAACAGTCCGAATGCCATGGCGGCCAGCGCCAGGCCAGTGACCAGCACGTTGACGCGCTTACGCTGGGCAAAACGTGCGGAGCGGGTTTGGGCGAGTGTGGCACTCATGACTTGGCACCTTCCGATTTGCGCAACTGCGCCAAAAGAACTTTAGACAAAGACAGAATCACAAAGGTGATGAAGAACAGCACCAAGCCGAGGTACATCAGGGCAGCCTGGTGGAGCCCCTCGCCGGCTTCCGCAAACTCGTTAGCGAGTGCAGAGGTAATACTGTTTGCAGCCTGGAACAGGCTGAGTGAATCCAACTGGTTGAAGTTACCGATCACAAAAGTGACCGCCATGGTTTCACCAATCGCACGCCCCAAACCCAGCATGATGCCGCCGATAACGCCGGTCTTGGTGTAGGGCAACACTACCTTGGAGACAACTTCCCAGGTTGTTGCGCCCAAGCCATACGCAGATTCTTTGAGCATGGGTGGTGTGACTTCAAACACGTCACGCATCACCGATGCGATGAACGGAATGATCATGATGGCCAAGATGATGCCGGCAGACAAAATGCCGATACCAACAGGTGGGCCCGAGAAAAACGCGCCCACATAGGGCACGCCTGCAGTCATCGCCTGGATGGGTTGCTGCACGTATGTTGCGAGCACCGGGCCAAACACCAGCAGACCCCACATGCCGTACACGATCGATGGCACAGCAGCCAGCAACTCAATGGCGGTACCCAGAGGGCGCTTGAGCCAAGCGGGCGACAACTCTGTCAAAAACAGGGCGATACCAAAACTGACAGGCACTGCAATCAAGAGCGCAATCAGCGAGGTCGCCAAGGTGCCGTAGATCATGACCAAGCCACCGAAGTCTTCCTGCACAGGATCCCAAGTGGTACTGGTGAGGAAAGACAAGCCATATTTGCTGATGGCCGGCCACGCGCTCATGGTGAGGGTGACGAGGATAGCTACGAGCAAAATCAGGGTGATGAGCGCAGACGCTTTGGCTGCATAGCCAAATAAACGGTCTGCCATCGGCCCTGAGCGGGCTCTCTTTATCGGTGGTGGTGTGGTCATGGCACGGGAAGGCGGTTGAACAATCGTTTGACTCGGGGAATCCCCACGAACGAGTGTAGATGACATGGGGATTTCCTCCGTCAAGATCGATTCAACAAGGGCTTACTTGAACGCGATGGGCTTGCCAGCGCCGTCTTTGATCTCGCCCCAGGATTTCTGGATAGCGGCGATCACGGGTGCAGGCATGGGCACATAGTCCAGGTCGGCAGCTGCTTTGGCGCCGTTGGCATAGGCCCAGTTGAAGAACTTCAGGGTTTCAGCTGCATTGGCAGGCTTGTCTTGCTTGAGGTGCATCAAGATGAAAGTCGCGCCGCTGATGGGCCATGCATCTTTGCCGGGCTGGTTCGTCAGGATTTGGTAGAAGCTCTTAGCCCAGTCAGCGCCTGCGGCTGCAGCCTTGAATGTTTCGTCATCAGGCTTCACAAAGTTGCCTGCAGAGTTTTGCATGATGGCGTAGTTCAGCTTGTTTTGCTTGACGTACGAGTACTCGACATAACCCATGGAGTTGGGCAAGCGGGCCACAAACGCAGCCACGCCTTCGTTGCCCTTGCCACCGGCACCCACGGGCCAGTTCACGGCTGTACCTTCACCCACCTTGGATTTCCACTCGGCATTCACCTTGCTCAGGTAGTTGGTGAAAATGAAGGTAGTGCCGGAACCGTCTGCGCGGCGCACTTGGGCGATCGGCGCATCAGGCAGGTTCAGGCTGGGGTTCAGCGACTTGATCGCTGGGTCGTTCCACTTGGCAACCTTGCCCAAGTAAATGTCACCCAACACTTGACCTGTCAGCTTCAACTGGCCAGGCTCAATACCCTTCACGTTGATCACCGGCACCACGCCACCCAACACGGTGGGGAATTGCATTTGGCCTTTGGACTTCAAGACTTCGTCTGTCAATGGAGCGTCAGAAGCGCCGAAATCCACAGTCTTGGAGTCGATTTGCTTGATACCACCACCGGAGCCGATGGACTGGTAGTTCACTTTCACGCCGGTAGCTTTGTTGTAGTCCGAAGCCCACTTGGAATAAAGAGGCGCAGGAAACGACGCACCGGCACCGGTGATTTCTTGGGCGCCAGCAAAGCCAGCGGTGGTCAGCAGGGTGCCGGCAGCGACTGCCAGAGCGATTCGGTGGAAAGTCATTGTCATGGGAAGCCTTTAAAAGCAGGTTTGGGAAAACTCAGACAGGTTGAACTTTAAGAACCTTTTGTGACAAGTTTGTGACGCCAATCCAAGAAGCGCTGGCGGCACGAACTGACGCGGTATTTTGCACAAATTTGTCATATTTCCGTCATAAAAAATTCTTACGCTTTGCCGCTTTCAACCTAGGAGTTCACCATGTCTGCTTTTGCACACCCCCGCCGTTCTCTGTTGGTCGCAGCTGCGCTAGTAGCAGCTCTGAGTGGCTGCGCCACCGTGTCCCAACCCAGCAATGTGGCCGACACCATTGCCCGCACACCCGAGCTCAGCACCCTGAACAGCCTGGTCACCAAGGCAGGCCTGACCGAAACCCTGAAGTCCGCAGGCCCTTTCACCGTATTCGCGCCCAGCAACGAGGCTTTCAAGGCAGTTCCCGCCAAAACCCTCGATGAGCTGGCCGCCAGCCCTGACAAGCTCAAGGCGGTGCTCACCTACCACGTAGTTCCCGGGAAACTGATGGCCGCCGACGTCAAAAACAGCAACGTCAAGAGCGTGCAGGGATCCAACCTGGCCCTCGCCAAGGCCGGCACCTTTGTGATCGTGGAAACAGCCACCGTCACCACCGCAGACATCTCCGCGACCAACGGCGTCGTGCATGTGGTGGACACCGTCCTGCTGCCACCTTCCCCGGCGAAATAAGCACCTCACGCCTTCAATCAAATCAGCTGCTAGTGCACATAAATAGTGCGCTAGCAGCTATTATTTTTATAGCATTACAAAAAATACCATGCCCTTCACGTCGTTGTGCCAAACCCGCCGGACCACCCTTCGCCAACTCGCATGGGGTGGCTTTGCCTTGAGTGCCACGCCCGCGTTTTCCCAGACGGGCAAAGCGGGCGCAGCGGTGGCCGGAGCCACCGTGGTGCAGATCGTGGATACGTCGCCCACACAAATCGACGTGTCCAAAGACTTTTTGGTGGGCTCGCGTGCGGCGTGGCAAGACCTCAATGCCCGCGGCGGCCTGCGGGGCAAGCCGGTGCGGCATCTGGTCCTCGAAGTGGATGGCAGCCCTAAGGCCCTGCGCGGGGTCGCAGACACCCTCAAGGCCATGCCCGAATGTGTCGCGGCAGTGGGCACCGTGGGCGACAAAACAGCCGGCCAGTTGGCCGCCATCCTGCGGCGCGAAATGCCCGAGCTCCCCCATGTCGCCCCCTGGCTACACAACCCGGGAGATGGCAGCGACAACACCTTCGGCATTTTTGCGACCCGCCAGGAGCAAATCGCCTATGCCATCAAGTCCCTCGCCGTCATGGGCGTGCAGCATGTCGGTGCGGTATACGCCAGCCCCCTCGAGATGGCGCTGTACCGCGAGGACATGGACCGGGCAGCGGCCGAACTGCAGCTCAAATTGCACACCTATTCGCCCAGCACCTCGCTCGACAAGCTCGCAGGCACCCTGAACGCCCAAAGCCCCCGGATTCTGATTTTTCTGGGTGGCACGCCCGAGCTGGCGCAATTTGCCCAGGGTATCGAAAAGCAGGCCGCCCAGCGCTACCTGGTCGCCATGTCTGATGTCAATGTGGTGGCCCTGCAGCAGCTCGGCGTTTCGCGCTTCAGCCCAGTGATCTCCACGCAAAGTGTGCCGCCTGTCAACAGCAACCTCCCGCTGGTGCGGGCTTACCGCGAGGTCATGGGGCGGCTGTATGACGAGCCGCCTACCGCCCAGAGCCTGGCAGGCTTCATTTCCGCACGCTACTGCGCAGAGGTGCTGCAGGGCGTAGAGGGCAACATCACCCGTAACAATGCCATGCTAGCCTTCAGCAAACGAAACGCTATCGATCTCGCAGGGCTGCGCCTGAACCCCGACACGCGCAAGCGCACCAGCGTGCTCGTGACCCAAAGCATGCTCGGCGCAGACGGCAAAATAGTGGGGTAAGCCGAAGCCCCTCATTGCAGCGGGGGTACCATGCAATCTAAGCCGAACAACTTCTCACCTGACACACACATGACAAATGGAAACCGCCTGGCTGCCGTGGACTTAGGGTCCAACAGCTTCAGGCTCGAAATCGGGCGGGTAGACCACGGCGAATTTCAACGCACCGAATACCTCAAAGAAACCGTACGCCAGGGCGGCGGCCTCGACGAAGACCGCAACCTCACACCGGCCGCCATGCAGTCAGGCTGGGAATGCCTGGCCCGCTTCGGCGAGCGCCTGGCCGGCTTCAAGCCGCACGAGGTCAAGGCAGTCGCCACCCAAACCCTGCGCGAGGCCCGTAACCGCGATGCGTTTCTAGAGAAGGCCAACGCAGTACTGGGCTTTCCGATCGACGTCATTTCCGGCCGTGAAGAGGCCCGGCTGATCTACCAAGGCGTTGCGCACATGCTGCCGGTGACCACAGAGCGCCGCTTGGTGATCGATGTGGGTGGCCGCTCGACCGAGCTGATTTTGGGGCAAGGCCTGACGCCCGGCACCATGGAGTCGTACCGGGTCGGCAGTATTGCCTGGTCCAAACGGTATTTCCCGGACGGGCAATTCACCGCCAAGGCGTTCGAGATTGCAGAGGTCGCGGCCAAAGCGGTCCTCGATGAGGCGTTTGATGCCTATCACCCCGACCTCTGGGACACGGCCTACGGCTCTGCGGGCACCGTAAGCGCTATCGGCGATGTGCTGGTTGCGGCCGGCTGGCCCGAGGGTGTATTGACACAAGAGGGGCTGGACTGGTTGCTCGAACGCCTGATTGCCGCCCAAAGCGCAGACCGTGTCCGCATGCCCGGCATGCGGGAAGACCGCCGCGCCATCATCGGCGGCGGCCTGAGCGTGATGCGGGCGATTTTCAGCCTGCTGGGCATTACCGAGATGCAACAAGCCAGCGGCGGCCTGCGCCACGGCCTGATTTGCGACCTGACCGGCGGTGCCCGCGACTATGGCGACTTGCGCGCCAAGAGCGTGCAGCGGCTGGCAACCAAGTTTTCCGTGGACTTGGTGCAAAGCGCGCGGGTCAGCAAAGTGGCAACACACCTGCTCAAACAGGTACTGGGCACCTATGAAACCGCAGACCCCGAGCGCTTGATGCGCAAGCTGGGTTGGGCGGCTGAGCTCCATGAAATCGGCAGCCATATTGCCCACAGCGACTACCACAAGCACGGCGCCTACATTTTGGACAATGCAGACGCTGCGGGCTTCTCGCTCTCAGAAATGCACCGCCTGAGCTTGCTGGTGCTGGGGCACCGAGGCAAATTGCGCAAACTGGAATCGGTGCTAAGCCAAGACGATCTGGTACTGCAACTGATTTGTCTGCGCCTGGCAGTCATCTTGTGCCATGCGCGGCGGGACCCCGACCTGAAGGGCATGGCGCTCACCACCGGCCCGCAGGGCACACACCGCCTGCATCTGGCCTGCCGCACCAGCTGGGCAGTCGCCTACCCCCAAAGTGCGCACCTCCTGCGGGAAGAAGAGCTGGCGTGGCAAAAGGCCCCGTGGACCCTGCATATCAGCGGGATTTAAGCCAGCACTGTTTCGTGTAACCCGGTGGGGGACAACTTGGCGTCATGCTTGGCCATGGCCGCCAGGTTGGCCACATCTTCCGCACGGGTGAACTGGTGGCCATCGACCACCACCGCACCGATCGACAAGGTGGTGCAAGGGAAAAAGCGGCGCACGCCGTGCCTGTCTTCGGCTTCAATGCCCCCCGCCTGACGCGCGTTTTCATCAAACAAGGCGCGGGCGCGCTCTCCGAACTCGGAGACCAGGCGCTCACAACGAGCGCGCCAGTCCTCGCTTTGGAACAGCAGGATGAAGTCGTCACCGCCCACATGGCCCAGAAAGTCGCGCTGGGCATCGCACTGCTCCATGGCAATGCGCGCAAGAAGGCGGATCATCTCGTCGCCCCGCCAGTACCCGTAATAGTCGTTGTATGGCTTGAAATGGTTCAGATCGGCATAACACGCCACAAAGCACGCCTGCTTTTTCAACAGGCGCTCGATGTGCTGGGTAATGGGGATGTTGCCCGGTAAAAACGTCAGGGGGTTGGCGTGGCGGGCTGCCTCGATCCGGGTCTCGGTGACCGAGCGGACCAGTTGGTCCCCAGTACCGATCCCCACATAGCGGCCATTGTCTGTGGCAATGAATCCGTCGCTCAGGTAGCGCTGATCCTGCGAGGTCAGAATGCCAACCAACTCGTCCACACTGTGTTCACGCTCAATCAGGCGGGGCTCCATGTTGGCATGCACCACACAAGGCTTGCGGCCCCACACCTCACGGTAATAGAGCTTGCTGTATTCGTTCATAAAGTGCGCGCGGTTGATGATGCCCACCGGGCGCTCCCCCTCCACCACCGCGACCGCATGCAAAGTGCTGTTGTCCAGAAAAATACGGGCCAGCGTGTCATTGTGGGTTTCAGGGCTCACCGTGGGTGCGCGCACCAGCGACAGGCTGCGCAAATGCCCGCCTTGCGACAAGCGACCCAGCTCCGGGAACACCGCCACCTGGCGCTCTTGCAGCACCTGCTTAGGCAGTGCCGGCAGCCACTGCAGGGGCACGGCATCCGGCCGGCCGAGAAAATAGCCTTGGCCGTACTCGATGCCCACATCGCGCAACACCCGCAGGTCCTCTGCCGTTTCAATACCCTCAGCAACCAGCGCGGTACCAAAGATGGTGGCAATGTGCTGCAGGGCCTGAATGGTTTTGAGCTTGTCGCCGTGGGCGCTGATGTTGCGGGTGAAGTACTTGTCGATCTTCACCACCTCGGGCTTGATCTGCGACCAGAGCCGCAAGCTGGAGCGTCCATCCCCGAAATCATCCAGTGCCAGAGCCAAACCGGCGGCGCGGACCTCTTGCACCACCTCTGCGAGACGATCCATGTTGTCCACCCGCTCATGCTCGGTGATCTCGAGCACCAGCATACGGGGCGTGACATGGAAGTCCTGGATCCACTCCAGCAGCCCCTGCTTGCCGCGTCCCTCGTAAGCGGTAATCAGCGCTTCCGCGCTGACGTTCACAAATAAGCGACCCGCTGTTTGCATGCGCCCCCACGAGCGCAGGGTGGCTCTGACACAGGCTGTTTCAAACGCGTAGCCCAGGCCCTCCTCGTCTGCGGCGCGCAGCAGGGCATCGGGGGTGTGAAGCGCGGTGCCTTGCGGGCCGCGTATCAAGGCTTCATGGGCGTACACCGACCCATCGTCGAGTTTGACGATGGGTTGAAAAACCGGGTACAGCGACTTGTTTTGCAATACCGCCTCGAGGGGTCTTGGCCCGCTACTTTTAGGCACACTGCCCTGAACCAATCTCAAAGGAATTGATGACATGGCGAGCTTCCAAACGACAAAAGGGACGCCAGTTTGCCCAGATAACGTGACATCTGTATGACACAATTCCGAAAGAATTTAAACGGTATAAACTATATATACCGTTTAATAAAAGGAGTGACCTTCATGTCCAATACCGCGACCCCCACCCACACCCCTGAAACCACCGTGGCAGCTGCCGCTCCTGCAGCCGCGCCTGCTGCCACAACGCCCTCGCCGAGCGCCGCCACAGCTGCCAAAACTGCTGCCAGCAAGCCTGCCGCAAAAGCCGCACCACAAGCCAAGAGCAAGGTAGCTGCCAAGCCTGCCAAGAAGACTGAGACAAAGCCTGCTACAAAACCAGCTGCCAAATCGGCCGCCAAGCCTGTAGCCAAAGTGGCCCCAAAAACCGCAGCCAAGCCCGCAGAAAAAGCCAAAAGCGCAGCCACCAAACCTGCAGTGAAAGCCGTAGCGAAGCCAGCCGCCAAGCCCGCAGCCAAAACCATCGCCAAGCCTGCTGCAAAAACGGTGACCAAGCCGGTCGCAGCCAAGGTAGAGAAAGCGAAGAAGCCAAAGATGGTGCGCGACAGCTTCACCATCCCCAAAAATGAATACGACGTGCTCGCTGCCTTGAAGTTGCGCGCCGCGAAAATGGGTTTGCCAGTGAAAAAGACCGAATTGGTCCGCGCCGGCATGAAGGCGATTGCTGCATTCACCGATGCCGCGCTCAAGGCTGCTCTGGCTGCAGTGCCGAGCCTGAAAACAGGCCGCCCTGCCAAAGGCAAGAAGGCCTGATGTTGGGCCTCCTCGCGGAGGCTTTACAACACCTCGGGCGACTGAACCGTGACCACCACGGTTTGCCCGATGCCATCGCGCTCGCGGTAGCGTAGCCACCAGAGTGCGCCCTTCTTCACGGCGCACTCGCTCTCGCTCAAGCCCAGCAGCTTGGAAATGGTTTGCCCCAACGTCGGTTGGTGGCCAACGACAACCATGCAGCCTTTGGCATTCGGCCACTGCACCAGCCCCAGCAAATCATCCACCCCGCTCAGCGGGGCCAATGCCGCATGGGTTTTGAATTTCCGTTGCAGGGCCTTGGCGGTTTGCTCAGTGCGCAATGCCGGACTCGCCCAAATCTTGGCCCCTTCGGGCAACTGCCGGTCCAGCCAAGCAGCCATGCGAGCGGCCTGCTTCTCCCCTTTGCCGGTCAGTGAGCGCAACATATCGTCGCCCACCATCTCTACGTCAATGGCCTCTGCGTGCCGCCACAAAATCAAGTCCATGGCTTGGTTCTCCCCTAGCGTTTTTCAAAGCGGCCGTAGCGGTCCATCAGGGCCCGTTGGGCCCCATGGGCTACCTGATGCTCTTTGGGGGCGACATGCGCATACGCGCCGTCTGCGCCCATGTCCCAGGCATCGATACCGTCGTGCAGATAGGCCACCAGGCACTCGTCCACCAGGCGCTGGCGCAAGCCGGCATCGGTGACCGGCCAAGCCAGCTCCACGCGCCGGACCATGTTGCGGTTCATCCAGTCTGCGCTGGAGAGGTACAGCTCGTCGGCCTCTTCCAGGCGGAAGTAAAACACCCGTGAATGCTCGAGCAGGCGCCCGATCACCGAGCGCACCCGGATGTTGTCGGTGTAACCCGGCACTTGCGCGGGCAGCACACAGGCTCCGCGCACGATCAAATCGATCTTGACGCCCTGCTGCCCCGCAGCAATCAGACTGCGCACCAAAGCCTCGTCGGTCAGGGAGTTCATTTTGGCCACGATACGGGTGTCTTTGCCCGCCTCTGCGGCGCGGCCCAGCGCATCGATTTTGGCAATCAAATTGCGATGCAAATGGAACGGCGCCATCCACAAATGGCGCATGCGCGGCAGCTTGCTCTGGCTGGCCAAGTGCACAAACACCTGGTCCATTTCCGCCGTGATGCCGGCATCCGCCGTCAGGTGACTGATGTCGGTGTAGAGCTTGGCTGTGCGCGGGTTGTAGTTGCCGGTAGAAAGGTGCCCATAGCGCTTGAGCGACTTGCCCTCGCGCCGGGTGATCAGCATCATCTTGGCGTGGGTCTTGAGGCCCACCACCCCGTACACCACTTGCGCGCCGATGGACTCGAGCATTTCCGCCCAGTTGATGTTGGCCTCTTCATCAAAGCGGGCCTTGAGCTCCACCACCACGGTGACTTCTTTGCCCCTGCGCACCGCCTCGCGCAGCAACTCCATCAGCTCAGAGTCGGCACCGGTGCGGTAAATGGTTTGTTTGATGGCCAGTACCTTGGGGTCGTGCACCGCCTGCCGCAAGAAGGACAACACGCCGTCAAAACTCTCATAGGGCTGGTGGATCAGGATGTCCCGCTCTTGCAGCTGCTCAAACACCGAGCGGCCGGGGTGCATTTGCACCGGAAAGTTAGGCACATAGGGCACAAAGCACAGGTCCGGCCGGTTCACCAAATCAATCAGCTGCGTCAAGCGCACGAGGTTTACCGGACCGTGCACCCGGTACAAAGACCGCGCGGGCAGCCCGAACTGCTTGAGCAAAAACTCTGACAAATACTCCGAGCAGCCTGCAGACACTTCAAGGCGGACCGCCTGCCCGTAGTGCCGGTGCTCCAGCCCCTGGCGCAAGGCCATGCGCAGGTTCTGCACGTCGTCTTCATCGACCGCCAGATCCGAGTGCCGTGTGACGCGGAACTGCGAGAACTGCCACACCTCACGGCCACTGAACAGCTCGGCCAAGTGCGCGCGGATCACGCTGGACAAGGACACAAACAAGGCCTTGCCGCCGGCCAGTTTGTCCGGCAGGCGTATCAGCCTCGGCAGCACCCGGGGCACCTTCACGATGGCGATATCGTTTTCGCGGCCGAAGGCATCTTTGCCCTTGAGTCGCACAATAAAGTTGAGCGATTTGTTGGCCACCTGCGGGAACGGATGAGACGGGTCCAGCCCCACCGGAATCAACAAGGGGCGCACTTCTTTTTCAAAGTACTGCTGCACCCACGCCCGTTGAGCGGCGTTGCGCTGCCCGTGCGACAAGATATGGATGCCCAAGGCTTCAAAAGCCGGCATCAGTTGCTCGTTGTACAGCGTGTACTGCCGCTCCACCAACTTGTGCAGGGCGAGGGCCAAGCGCTCGAAGCTGGCCACCGAGTACTGGCCCTTGCTGTCTTTGGCCTGCGCAGCGCTCAAATGCGGCTCAGCCCGCACCTCAAAAAATTCGTCGAGGTTGCTGGACACAATGCACAGAAAACGCAGGCGCTCCAAGAGCGGCACGTCTTCGCGCACCGCCCAGTCCAACACCCGCTCATTGAATGCCAACAGGCTGAGATCCCGGTCCAGCAGGCGAGGGTCAGCCAGGGAGGCTCGATCCTGAAAAGATGTCCACATAAAGTCTCAATGATGACGTATCGATGTCAGATTCTTGACTGCGCAGATGACGCATTTATGACATTCTGCTCCACGGTGCGCACGGTCTGGAACGACGCGCCCGGGCGGGCGGGCACCAAGTGGCCTGCGAACATCAAACTGGCATAGGACCAGCTGAATTGCATGGCGCGTTGGCGGGCCTCGTGGCGTGGCACACTGAGTGCACGGTACCACGCTTTATGCAGGTCAGAATCGGTCACACCGCCCTCGGCCGGCACGCCAATCACCTCGGTCGGCCCTTCTACCGGATAGGCCGCCACCGGGGTCCCGCAGGCCATGGATTCGAGCATGACCAGGCCAAAGGTCTCGTGCTGGCTCGGCATCACAAAGACATCCGCAGCGGCATACACCTGCGCCAACTCGGCCCGCGGCAACACCCCCAGCCAACGGACCGTGGGGTAGCGCTCGCGCAAGTCTTTCTCTAGCGGCCCGACGCCACAGACAACTTTGGTACCGGGGACATCCAGCTTCAAAAAAGCCTCGATGTTTTTCTCGTAAGACGCCCGCCCCACAAATAACGACACCGGCCGCGCCAAAGCACCCCACGCAGGATAAGGCAGCGGCGTCTCAGCGTATTGAAACAAACGGGTGTCGACCCCATGGGTCCAGCTGCGCAAGCGGCCAAAGCCCTTGCCGTGCAACAGGCGCAGCATGCTTGAAGTCGGCACCATCACCCCGGACGACGGTTTGTGAAAGTGCCTGAACAGCGCGTAGCCGATCCACAACGGGATATGCAAGGCCGCCTTCAATATCTCGGGGAAACGCGTGTGATACGCGGTGGTGAACGACAGCTGGTGTTTACGGCAGTAGCTGCGCGCAGCCCAACCCAAGGGCCCCTCGGTCGCCAGATGGATCGCATCCGCGCCCGACGCATCCATCAACGCCGCCAGGGTTTTGCCCGGACGCACCGCGATGTCGATCCCCGCATAGCCGGGGCACGGGCGGGTGCGAAACAGGCCGGGGTGAATGACTTGCACGGTGTGGCCCAGTGCCTCGAGTTCGCGCACCAATTCAACAAGCGTCGTGACCACGCCATTGACCTGCGGCAGCCACGCGTCGGTCACCAGTACCAGTTTCATGCGTGGGTTTCCTGCAAAGAGGCGGGCAGCAAAGCGGCTGCTGGTTGTGCAGGCTGGGTTCCCCAGTGCACCAGCTCCAGGTGGCCATCGAGGTGCTCGACCAGGGCGGTGCGGCTCTCCACCCAATCGCCATCGTTGCAATACAGGGTGCCGTCGATGGTGCGCATTTCGGCGCGGTGGATATGGCCGCACACCACTCCGTCGTGGCCGCGGTTGCGGGCCTCTTGGGCGACCGCTTTTTCAAAGTCGGTCACGTAGTTCAGCGCCATCTTGACCTTGTGTTTGAGGTAGGCCGAGAGCGACCAGTACGGCAACCCCAGCCGGGCGCGGAAGTTGTTCAAGTGGCGGTTCATCCGCAGGGTGAATTCGTAGGCGTAGTCGCCGGTGTAGGCCAGCCACTTGGCGCGCTGGATCACGGCGTCAAAGTAGTCGCCGTGGGTGACCCACAGCCTGCGGCCGTCGGCGGTGGTGTGCACCGTGTCGTCGTGCACCTCAATGCCGCCGAACTGCTGCCCGACGAAGGCACGGGCAAACTCGTCATGGTTGCCGGGGATAAACACTACCCGGCAGCCTTTGCGGGCGCGGCGCAGCAGTTTTTGCACCACGTCGTTGTGGGCCTGGGGCCAGAACCAGCGGCGGCGCAGTTGCCAGCCGTCGATGATGTCGCCCACCAGGTACAGGTGGTCGCTGGGGTGGTGTTTCAAAAAATCCAGCAAGGGCTTAGCTTGGCAACCCGCGGTGCCGAGATGGATGTCGGACACAAACACCGCGCGGTAGCGGCGGTGGCCCACATCGTCATCGGTGTCAGGGCCTTCGGCGCCTGTCACCAATCCGTGGATGTTGGCTCCCATGGCGTCGAAGGTGCTGCGCATCATGCCCCCAGAAAGTGCTTGCGGTAACGGGCCGGCAGGTCGGCAATGCGCATGAGCATCGGCAGATCGGCGGTGTTGAAATCCGGGTCCCAGGCGGGAGCGCCCAGCACCTTGGCGCCCAAGCGCAGGTAGCCCTTGATCAATGCGGGCGGCTCAACATCGAGGGTGCTGTCGAGCTGGTCGATCGGCAGTGGCAGGCGCGGGCGCACATGGAAGTCAATCGGTGCCAGGTGCGTGGCCTGCACTTGGCGCCAGATGCTGGCCGCCACATCGCCACTGACCACACCGTTGTGCAGCATCGGGATGCTGGCGCAGCCGATCATGGTGTCGAGCTGGTTGCGCACCATGAACTCAGCCAATGCGCCCCAGAGCGCCATGATCACGCCGCCATGGCGGTGATCCGGGTGCACACAGCTGCGCCCCAGCTCGACCATGCGCTCCCGCAATGAGCGCAGGCGGGTCAGGTCGAACTCGGTGTCGCTATAGAAGCTGCCTACGCGCTTGGCTTGGGTCGGCGTCAGCACCCGGTAGGTGCCAATCACCTGGCCGGTGGCCTGGTCGCGCACCAGCAAATGCTCGCAGTAGTTGTCAAACAAATCGACATCGTGGCCGGGCAATGGGGTGTTCAAGCGGGCGCCCATTTCACCGGCAAACACATCAAACCGCAGGCGTTGGGCCGCGCGCACTTCATCCTGGTGGCGCGCCCACTGCACTTCAATGCCGGAGGCCGAGCGCTCTTGCGGCGCAGCGCTGCGGATGACCAGCGGGGCGACAGGCGACATCACTGCCGCGATGGCAGGGGCCTGAATGGTGGGGGAAGCGAGGGTGGGTGTCGTCTGGGCGGCAGCGAGGTGTGTCATTGTTCTCCCCTTCTGTGAGTGCGGTTTCAATGAGCCTGAAGTGTGGAAAACCGCCGTGACCCGACCGTGGCAGTTCCATGAAGTTTTCGTGACATGCCACCCGCTACCTCTTTCACTTCAATATTTCAAGTAATATTGAAATATGAACCAAGCCACCGAAACTACTGCCGACGAAGCCCTGACCCTGAAGGCCTTGACCGCCCTCGCCCAAGCCCAGCGCTTGCGCATCTTCAAAGCATTGGTGGTTGCCGGGCAAGACGGCTTAACCCCCGGCGTTTTGGCGGAACAGCTGGCCTCCACCCCCAGCGGCCTGTCGTTTCACCTGAAAGAACTTGCAAACGCCGGCCTGATTGACAGCGAACAACGCGGCCGCAACCTGATTTACCGCGCCAACTTCGCCCGGATGAACGGCGTGCTGGCCTACCTGACCGAGCACTGCTGCCAAGGCGCTAGCTGCGAAGTGAGCACCACATCGGGTGCTTGCACCACCTGCTAGCGGTATCGGAGCCGAATCGGCATCTAGCGCTCATAGATATTGCGCAAGTAGCTACTAAATTCATAGCAAAAGCTTCACATCACTTTCCACTCATCAAGGAACCCACCATGTCTGCCAAACCCATCAATGTGCTCTTTTTGTGTACCCACAACTCGGCCCGCAGCATCCTGGCTGAGGCCACGCTCACCCACATCGGTGGCGGCCGCTTTCAAGGCTTCTCGGCCGGCAGCAGCCCGCGCGAGAACCAGCAACCCAACCCCATCGGCCTGCAAACCCTGCGCAATGCCGGTATCAGCACCGAGGGCCTGCGCAGCAAAAGCTGGGACGAGTTCGCCCTGCCAGACGCACCGCATATGGACCTGATCATCACCGTGTGCGACAACGCCGCTGGCGAAGTCTGCCCCTTCTGGCCCGGCAAACCCGCCACCGCCCACTGGGGCTACGCCGACCCGTCTGCGGGTGACGGCAGCGACGAACAGAAGGCCGAAGCCTTCAAACACACCCTGCACGCCATCCGCCGCCGCTTGGATCTGCTGGTGAATTTGCCCGACGACAAACTAGAAACCATGGTGCTCCAGCGCACAGCCAAGGAGTTGGCAACAGCATGAGCGAACCGACTCCACTGCCCAAGCAACTGCTTGCAGAGTTCGCAGG
>DAINNP010000024.1:0-16078 GCA_036735785.1 Rhodoferax sp.
GTGGTCACCGGCGGCTTGAGGTTGGGCATGATGATCGCGCGGCCGAACTGGGCGGCCGTGTGCGGCACCACGGTGCTCAGGGCGGCACCGTCGCGCACATGCAAGTGCCAGTCGTCAGGGCGGGTAATGGTGAGGGATTGGGGAGTGGCGGTGGAGGTCATGGCCGCTATTGTCCCAAAACCTGCCGGCCTGTTTCAGAGGCCGCGCTACCGCTCAGAACGGCACGAAGTCGCTGGGGTACTTCCAGAAATCGCGCAGCAAATAGCTCACCGGCAGATTCAGGGCCTTGTCGTTGGGCGGAATCGGCTTCAAAAACCATTTGTCGTAGACCGGCTGTATCTCTTTGCTGACGATCAGCCGGCGCATTTCTTCGTCGACCAGCTTTTTGAACTCCGGATCATTCTTGGACAGCATGATGGCCAAAGGCTCGGTCGTCAAAAACTTGCCCACCACCTTCAGGGCATCGGGCTTGGGGCGATTGGCGGCCAAGCCGTAAAGCAACACGTCATCCATGACAAACGCATCAGCATCGCCTTTTTCGACCATCTCGACCGCCTTGGCATGGTCAGGCGCCTCCAGAATCGTGACCCCCAGCAGGCGCTCACGATTGGCTTGTTCAGCGGCCTTGAGCGGCGTCGTTCCTTTGGTGGAGACCAGTTTCTTGCCTTCGAGGTCTTCAATCCGGTCGATCCGTGCGTTGGCGCGCACCAGCAAACGGGCGCCGGTAATGAAGTGCGGAACGGTGAAGGCCACTTTCTCGCGCCGCTCGGCATTGTTGGTGGTGGACCCACACTCGAGGTCTACTTTGCCCTCAGCCACCATGGCGATCCGGTTTGCAGAGGTGACCTGCACCATGTCGACCTGCATGTTCTTGGCGCCGGTCTTCTTGCGCACCGCCTCTGCCAGCTTGAGGCACAAATCGACGGCATAGCCCACCGGTTTTTTGTCAGCATCGACATACGAAAACGGGATGGAGGATTCGCGGTGCCCGATCAGCAGCTTGCCACCGGCACCCACCCGGCCGAGTACGCCTGCGGCATGCACTCCGCCAGCCCAGACAGTGGCGCCCAGGCAAGTCAATAGACAGATGGCCTTGGCGGCATCCCGCACAGAACGAAAGATCATGTCAACTCCAACGACATAAAGAATGGGGGCAGGGCTTGCACCTTACCCCGGGGTGCCGCTTTCAGCTTGTGGCAGCGATAAGCGGCGGTGCGGGAACCCCAAGCAACTATCAGGCCGGCATGCTGCCTTGGGCGTGCAGGTAGTCCCACAGGGCCTGCGCTGAGCCTTTGGGCGCTCGCGTGTGGGCGCGCTGGGCTGCGCTCAGCCCGCGACCGGTCTCCCGCAAGGCCAAACGCTCGCGGTAGGCGCGCACCTCCATGGTGATTTGCAGACCTTTCATGTGCGGCGGCAAAGCACTGACCAGCTTTTTGGCACGGAGGTCTTTCTTGACCGCACTATGCGGCAAAAAGGCGACGCCATGACCCTCGAGAGCCATGGCCTTGAGGCCCTCTGCCATATCAGTCTCATACACACGGTCGAAATGGATCGGAGCGTCTGCCTGCTTCAAGATGAGTTCCACCATCTGGCCCAGATAGGCGCCGGGTGCATAGCCCAGATAGGGCAAAGGCTGGCCCAGTTTGCCGGGCAAGCAGAACATCGGGTTGCCATCGGCATCCGGCTTGGAATAAGGGGCCACGATCTCTTCCCCCAGGCTGACCATTTCATAGCGGTCAGCATCCAACTGGTAGGGCTGGGAGGGGTGGTGGTAGGCGATCAGCAAGTCGCAGCTGCCTTCCACCAGGCGCATCACCGCGTCGTGCACATTCAGTGCAATCAGCCGGCTCTTCATGGGGCCGAACTTCTCGCGCAACTCAGACACCCACGCCGGAAAAAACGTAAACGCCAGCGTGTGCGGCACCGCAAATTCCACGACGTCTTGGGCGGCAGTCGTATGCCCGCGCAGCATAGCGCGGGTGCTTTGCAGGGCCTGCAGTACCTCCAGGGACTGGTCGTAGAGCGTTTCACCCGCCGGTGTCAGCCGGGTCGGGTAGCTGCTGCGGTCCACCAGGTCGGTGCCCGCCCACGCCTCTAGAGACTGAATGCGACGAGAGAACGCGGGTTGGGTGACGTGGCGCAGTTGCGCAGAGCGGCTGAAACTCCGGGTTTCAGCCAGAGACACGAAGTCTTCGAGCCATTTGGTTTCCATGGGCGCGCATTATGCGTGAAACGCATGGATTCACCATTGGCCCGGCAAACCGCCCCTACAAGTTGCCGGATTTACAGGTCTGCAAGATAGAGCGCAGGCTCGCCCTCGGCATCACTGGTGAAAAGCACCTGCCGCTCATCCGGCGTAAACGACGGATGGGGATGGGTGACCTGCCGGTTACCGAGGTACACGCGCCACGAGCTGTCGTGCCGCGCAAGCTTGCGGGTATGGCCGGCCTTGAGGTCGAACACATACAGATAGGGGTCGTTCTGGACTTTGTGGGACGAGCTGTCCGACACATCCACCGGGGTGCCAGACCCGTCACCCACTACCAAGCTGCCATCCGCGTTGCTCATCAGATGGGAGCACGGCGGCATGGTTGTGAGCACCCGGGTTTGCAGGGTGACCGGATCCAACGAGCACATGGCACGTTCGGTGCGCCCTTTGAAGTAAGACACGAAAACCATCGCCGAGCCGTCCGGCACCCAAAATTCATGGGTGCAACTCTCAGCCGGCTCATGCTCTTTGCCGCAGCGCAGGTTGGTGCCGTCTTCATTGACAAACCACATGCGCGCATCGATCAGGTCATGGGTACCTTCATGGCAAAAGGCAACGGTGTTGTCATCAAAGGGGCGGTACTGGGGGTGGCCCAGCCACAGTTTTTCTTCGTGAATCACGGTCCGCGCTCCGGTCGCCAGATCGATACGGATCAAGCGGCAACGCGGCTTGGAATGAAACATCTCGCCGAACTTTTTCCAGTCAGTCAGGGGGAACCAGTCGGTACCCAGTATCTCGATGCCGACCATCTTGGTACACGCACTATTGGCGACCCAAGTGCCATAGCCCACCCAGTCAGAAGGGACGGTGTAGACACACTCCTCTTTCAAGGTGGCGAGCTCCAGGCGGATCAGCTCCCGCTCGGCCCGTACAAAGTACAAAAATCGATCGTCCGGGCTCAAAAAGCCACCGAAGGTGTTCTCGCCGGGCTGGTCGGTCAATTGGGTCGCGACACGGGTTTGCAAGTCCAGCAGGTGATAGTGCCATTCACTCCCAGACCGCGCACCAAACACCAGTCGGTTCCCGTCGTTGCTAAAACACTTTTGGTAGAAATAAGTGCGATGGCAGGCGGTGTCCAAGGGGCTTAGCCGCGTGACACGAGCCCCGGTATCCGGGTCTGTTTTGGCGGTAAATTCAAACTGTCTGGTACTTGCTTTACTCATGAGCGGTCCGGGTTTACTTTCTTACTTGATACGTTGCAACAAGGCGTTGCCCTCTTCCACCAGTCGCTTGGCGGCTTCTTGCTCCGTGGTCTTGCCGTAGGCCACTGTCTCGAAGACTTCGCGGATGAACTTGTTGAAGCGGGCGTTCTCAAACAACGGCGAAGGCATATCGATCTTGCCGCTGTCTTTTTGCTTTTTGATTTGCAAGAAGGCCTTGAGCTCAGCACCCTGCAAAGCGTCGGTCCGCACAATGGCCCGGAACTGGCTGTCTGCAGATGGCACTCCGCGCGTGATGCCGAGGATGGCAATCGCTTCCGGATCGGTCACCATGAAGTTCAGGAACTTGGCGGCCATCTCGGGGTTTTTGGTCTTTTTTCCCACCGCAAACATCAGCGATGGGCGACCGAACATGCCTGAATTCTTGGCATTGGGCAGGGTTAAGAATTCACCCACATCCAGCTTCTGGTCTTTGTTCAGGGTGCTCCCGCGCAAACCAATGACGCTGTCCCAGGTGTAGTTACCGGCCCAGTTGCCGCTCACCCAGTCTTGCTGCTGCTCGGTGGGCTTTTCAGCGCCGCCCAGAGAGGCCCGCACCGGCAGTGGCACCGCCACATTGTTAGCCGCCAGCTTTTTGTAGGTTTGCACCCACTCGAGGGCAGCGGCCTCAGACATGGCGACCTTGGGCTGCGATGGATGCACATAGGGAGTGCCGTGTTTTTGCATGATGTAGGTCTGAGACAGCAAAATCATGTCGTAGAGCTCGCCATCAATGGCGTAGGCCTTGTCGCCAAACTTTTGCTTGAACACCGGCCCTGCCGCAAACAAATCTTCCCAGGTTGCGGGCATCTTCAGGCCTGCGCGCTCGTAGGCCGCGCGGTTCCAGAGCATGACGCGCGCGGTGTACGACACCGGCAAGGCATTGAGCTTTTTGTTGATAACGCCGGTCTGCAAATCGGCCTCGGAAAACTGGTTCAAGCCGATCAGCGCCTTGTGCTTGTTGAGGTCCAGGAACCCGTCGCCGGTCTTGGAGAAGGTAGAGAGCCAAGCCCAGTTGATCTGCATGATGTCCGGCTCGGTGCCACCGGCGTACTGGGTCGACAAGCGCTCCAGGTAGCCGTTGAAACCCATGTACTCGGCCTTGATTTTCACGCCGGGGTTTTTGGCCTCGAAGGCGGCGATGGCTTTCAGTGTGGCGTCGTGCCGGGCACCACCACCCCACCAGGAAAAGCGCAGGGTCGTCGTCTCTTGGGCGCTTGCCGCCATGGCGAGAGAAAGCGCAGCACCTGCCAACAAAATAGAACGTCGTTTCATGGTTGTCTCCTCATTGATTTTTTGATGTCACAAGAACAAGTTCAGCCCGGTGTCCATGTCAAATGCATGGCACGCATCCATCTGGATACCAAAAGCATGGCTGTCACCGCGGGCTTTGCCCGCCAAGTCGCGGAGTTGGTCCGCGGGGACACGGGCCGTCAGCGGTATCTCACCCAAGGTGAAGTGCACAAACACCTCGCTGCCCATGTGCTCCATGAAGCGCAAAGTGCCGTCCACCATGTGCACTGCGGATTCGCTGTGCCCACCTGCCGTGATGTGTTCCGGGCGGATACCGAATTTCACTTGGGTCTGTGACTTCAAGCGCTCCATATGCTTTTGTGGTGCTGGCAGCATGACCCCGCCGATGTTTAGCTGAGCGCCGTAGTTCGCTACCGCTGCAGGGATGATGTTCATCTCCGGCGAACCGATAAACCCGGCAACAAATACATTGGCGGGCCGGTCGTAGAGTGCGGTGGGCGTATCGACTTGCTGGATTTCGCCATCCTTGAGCACACAGATGCGTTCACCCATGGTCATGGCTTCCACTTGGTCATGGGTGACATAGACCACCGTAGACGGGCGCCCTTGCTCCCGCAAGGTGCGATGCAACTCAGTCAGGCGAACCCGCATCGACGCGCGTAACTTGGCATCGAGGTTAGACAGCGGCTCGTCAAACAAGAACACTTCCGGGCGCTTGACGATGGCGCGGCCCACCGCCACCCGCTGGGCCTGTCCACCGGACAATTGCTTGGGGAAGCGGTCCAGCAGATGGTCCATCTCCAGCAGCTTGGCGGCCTCACGTACCCGCGCATCAATCTCGGCCTTGGGCGTACCTGCGAGCTTCAAGCCGAAGGCAAGGTTGTCATAGACCTTCATGTGCGGATACAGGGCGTAGTTCTGGAACACCATCGCAATGCCGCGTTGCTTGGGCGGCAAGCTGTTCACCACCTGGTTGCCGATCAACAGCTCACCGCCGCTGATGCTCTCCAGCCCCGCAATCATTCGAAGGATGGTACTTTTGGCACAGCCCGAGGGCCCCACAAACACCATGAACTCGCCGTCGCGGATTTGCAGATCCACGCCGTGCACTGCTTTGAACCCGTTGGGGTATGTCTTCTCGATTTTTTTTAATTGCAATTGCGCCACAAGAGGCTCCTCTTTAACCTTTGATACCGCTGCTGGCGGCACCTTCAATGAAATGCCGTTGTGCCAGGAAGAACACGACCAGTGATGGAATCAAGGCCACCACCGAGATGGCAATGACGCTGGCCCATTCGACCTCTTCGGTGGCACCGATGCTCATCTTCAGTGCCAAAGACACGGGGTAGTTCTCTACGCTGGAGAGATAGATCAGTGGCCCCATGAAGTCGTTCATGCTCCAGATGAACTGAAACACCACGACCGATATGAGGGCCGGTTTCAGTATGGGGATCAGGATGTGCCACAGAAGCTGGAGCGCGTTGCAGCCGTCGATCTGCGCGGCCTCTTCCATGTCACGAGGAATCCCGCGCAGGAACTGGACGAGCATGAAAACAAAGAAGGTATCGGTCGCGAATGCCGAGGGAACAATGAGCGGCAAGTAAGTATCGATCCAGCCGAATTCCTTGAACATGAGGTACTGGGGCAAACGCAGAATGATCAGCGGCAGCATCATGGTGCCGACCATCACACTGAACAGAAATTTCTTGCCCCAGAACTCGAAACGCGCGAACGCATACGCCACCAGGACACATGAAATCACCGTCACGATCACCTTGGGAATAATGATCAGGAACGAGTTCAGGAAATACGTCGCAAAGGTGTACTCCGTGCTGGTCTTCCAACCCTTGGCATAGGCCGAAAAGTCAAACCTGCTGGGCCAGAAGCCGATTTCGGTAAACACTTCGGCATTGGTTTTGAAGGATGCACCCACCAGCCAGATCATGGGGTACAGCATCACTAGGCCCATGACCAGCAGCACACCGTAGCGCACGGCGGCACTGATTTTTTCTTTGCGCTGGAGCTCGTTGGCGTAGGCGTCTGAGCTGGCACGCTCTGCCAGAGTCAGTTCGGCTTGCATTATTTGCGCTCCTTTTCACCGGAGTAGAAGACCCAGTACTTGGATGTGAAGAAAGAGATTGCACTGAGGCCCGCCACGATCGCAAAGAGCACCCACGACAGCGCACTGCCGTAGCCCAGGTTGAAGTACTTGAAGCTCTGGTCGTAGATGTACAGCGACAGCACATAGGTGGAGTGCAAGGGGCCACCCTCGGTGATCATGTAGGGGCCGTTGAACTCCTGGAAGGCGTGCACCATTTGCATGATCAGGTTGAAGAAGATCACCGGGGTGATCAGCGGTACCGTGATCTTGAAAAACTGCTGCGTCTTGCTGGCGCCATCGATTTCAGCGGCTTCGTACAAGGAGGTGGGCACGTTCTGGAGTGCTGCCAGAAAGATGACCATGGCGGAGCCAAATTGCCAGGTAAACAAGAGCACCACGGTCCAGAGTGAGTAGTGCTCGTCAGCCAGCCACGCGATGGGCTGCAGGCCCATCTTCATCATCACGATGTTCACCAATCCGTTTTGGGAGAAGATGAATCGCCACATGATGGCGGCGGCGATCGACCCACCCAGGATGGACGGCAGGTAATACGCCGAGCGAAAGAAGTTGATGCCACGCAGCTTGAAATTCAGCACGTGGGCCATGAACAGCGCAAACCCGACCCGCATCGGGACAGCCACTGCGGCAAACAGCAAAGTGACCCCCAGCGACTTTTGGAATAGCGGGTCTTTCTGGAACAGCTCTTGGTAGTTTTCCAGGCCGATGTACTGGGGCGGACTGATGAAGTCGTATTGCGTGAAGCTCAATGCGAAGCTCATCACAAACGGGAAGAGCTTGAAGCCCAGCACCCCGATCACAAAGGGCAGCACAAACAGAAAGCCTGTTGTTTTGTTTTCGTACATATGTGAGGTCCTTGCTACAGGTTGGAACTTTAGTAGCGCGACACGGTGTGGGCTTCGATGTAGTCGAAGTGGATGTCTTCGCCCAGCCCCGGTTTTGGGGACAGGTGAACGAAGCCTTCGCTGTCCATCGGGTCGACTAAGGCATGCAGGTAAGCCGGCACTTCGTCGTACTCCAAAAACGGGTGCAGCAAGCCCCGTTCGTACCACTTGCAGTTTTTGATGGCCGCGCAGGCTGCCAGGTTGGCCGCACCGTTGCCGTGGACCTCGCAGTCCATTCCGAAGGCCTCGGCCAGATGGGCGACCTTCAGCGTCGGTGTGATGCCTCCTACGCCAGGCACACCTGCGCGCAAGATATCGCAGGCCCCGTGCTGCACCCAGGCTGCGCGGCTGTAGTGTTTGCCTGAAAGGCTCTCGGGCCCGAGGATGGGAATATCGAGCTGCCCTGCGAGCCACGCGTAGGACTCCATGCTTTGTTCGTTCATCATTTCTTCGAACCAAGCGAATTGGAGTTTTTCGAGCGCACGGCCGATGCGCAAGGCGTCTACACGGCTGTAGTTGTGATAACCGTCCAGCATCAATTCGATATTCGGGCCCACGGCTTCACGGACAGCAGCACAGGCCTTGATGTCCATATCCACATCCGGAGCGAAGCGCACCGGGGGCATCCAGGTGTGGATCTTGATGCCTTTGTAGCCGCGCGCTACCAGCTTGAGTGCAAAGTTGGCGTAGTCATCCGGTGTGGCCAGCCCGCCTGGCAACTCGTCGCCGCACATGGTGCTGCCGTAAGCCGGCACCTTATCGCGGTAGCCACCCAGAAGGCGGTACACCGGAGTTTGCAATGCGCGGCCTGCCAGATCCCACAGCGCTTGCTCGACGGCGGCAAGCGCCCGGTCGGTCAATTGGCCGGCGCTTCCGCGTTGGCGGTGCTCAAGGCTCTTCCAGATTTTTTCCCGCTGCATCGGGTGTTGCCCCACGGCCGCTGGGCGGACAAAGGCCTCCAACACATGTGGGCGCACCACTTCTTGGGGCGCGAATGCATAACCCTTATCGCCGGTATCCGCCTGTATGGTCAGCAGTGCCATTTTTGCCTGGCTCTCTGCGCCCGGGTGAGAGTGCCCATCGCTGTCCACCGACCGCCGGGTGGGGTAGGTGAATATCTGCCCTGTAATTTTTTCGATCTTCATGGGATGTCCGCAAATTGATACAGTGACTATAGACCAAGACGTCTGACGTCTTAGATGGTACTAACCCTGATGCGTCGTAAATTGGGTGATCGAGATCATTCGCACCCTCATTAAAATCTGACTCATATGACCACCCCCTCCCCCAAACCCCTCACCAGCAAAAGCCAGCCACAGCGGGTGGTCGACAGTCTTCAGGCGCGCATCTTGGCGGGCGAGCTCAAACCCGGGGACCGCATTCCACCGGAGCCATTGCTGATGCAAGAGTTCAGCGTGAGCCGAACGGTGGTCCGCGAGGCGATGTCCAGCCTGCAGGCCAGTGGCTTTGTGAAGACCCGTCACGGAATAGGCACATTTGTGCTGGAGCGGCCTGTGAACGGCGGCCTGCTGTCAGCCCCGCCGCCAGAACTACATGTCAAGCAAACCCTTGCCATGCTGGAGCTGCGGATCAGCCTGGAATCCGAGGCTGCAAACCTCGCAGCCTTGCGCCGCACGGAGGCTCATTTGGCGGTGATGCGGGATGCCTTGCAGAACTATCGAGCCAACTGGCAGGCGGGGAAGAGCACGGTGGAGGACGACTACCGTTTCCACGCTGAAATTGCGGCCGCTACCGACAACCAGTATTTTTTGGAAGTGCTGGGCAACCTGGGCAATGCCACCTTGCGCTCTCACTCCCACGAAGGCACAGAGACCGCCAGGAACCATGCAGCGACGGGCCAGTTCGGCGAGGCACTCCCCATTTTGTCGGACGGAAAAGAGATCGCCCAACGCGAGCATGAAGCCATCTTCGACGCCATCGCGCGCCAGGATGCTGCGTCTGCCAAGGCTGCCATGTTCATGCACTTGAGCAACAGCCGCGAGCGACTGCGGCGCAAGATCGAAGCGGCTTGACCCGCCCCCCGCCCCATCTCCGGCAGGGTTTTCACTGATTTTGGATTCCAGACTTTCTTCTAAACTTGATTTCAGTCATCTGACGTCTGACTTATGACGAGTTAACTGATTTCACACCAACGAGGAGATTTGAAGTGCGCCCTATTCCATCCACCCTGCTGCCGCTCACCCTGTGTGCATTGATCAGCAATGCATTTGCTCAGTCGGCACCCGCTCCCGCATCTACTGCACCAGCGGTCACCTCCGCTATCCCGGTCAAAATCTCTGGCCGCCTGGACGTTGGCCTGAGAAGCGCCATTCCTTCGGACCTGTCCAAAGAAACGACCTCATCCGAAGCGGTAGATGAAGGTTCGAATGCACGCCTGAATTTCTCCGGCGCTTCTGACATTGACAGCGACCTGAGCAGCTATTTCATGATCGAAATGCGCTTTAACGCCGACAACGGTGCGCAGAACGACAGCGCCGCTTTGTTCAAAGACAAAGCATGGGTCGGCTTGAACAGCAAGAAATACGGCGACCTGAAGCTCGGCCGCCTGCACTCTCCGCAATACGGCATATCGACCGCAGGCCGCTATGAGGCATTCATCGGCGACAGCTATGCCTCCATGGGATCACGTGGCGCTCTGGCGGCCAACCAGTGGAACAACGCGATTTACTACACCACCCCCACTGCCAACGGTTTCAACGCCGGCCTCACGTTCAGCAAAGGTGAAAAAACGGTGGCAAATGGCATCGGTGCCCATCTGGCCTACACCAGCGGCCCTGCATCGGCGGCATTCAGCGTCCAGCAAGAGCAAGACAAGTGGGACACCACCACCCAAAAGACCATGGACACGGTGGCGATGGGCGCCTATTACGACTTCGGAATTGCGCGCGTTGGTGGCACCTATGCACGCTCCAGCAAGGCCAACATCACGGGCACCGGCTCCCAGAATGTGTTCACCGTCGGTGTTCGGGTGCCTTACGGCCCGGGAGAAATCCGGGCTTCTGTGCGCAACATCGACGAAACATCGCGTAAATCTGCAACCGACGCCAGCTCCGACGTAGACAGCTTCCGCATCGGGATCGGTTACGCCTGGCTGCTGGATGCGACGACCGGCGTGCACTTCTCACTGGTGCGCGACACGCAGAAACGCTTTAACGCCAACGGCTCAGAAAAGAGCAATGCCTCGGGCGAAGGCGCTGAAATCTCTTTGCGCAAGACCTTTTAAGGGCGCACGTACTCCAGGTTAATCAAGGTTGAATTGCGACGGGTTGAGGGTCCGGCTTAATCGCCGGACCCTCTTTTTTTTGCCGCTTTCAGGCTGGCAAGTTCTGCCCGGTCAATGCCAGATACGCATCGCGGGTGCCAACGCTCACCGATTGCAGCACCTGCTGATAGGCCGTTTTGTGCCGCGCCAGCAAACGGGCGGAGGCCACCGTCTTGGAGCGGCAATACCAATGGCAGGTGTGCTGCATCAAGAAGAGTTCTGCCGACAGGGTGAACGCACGGCGCTTGGGCGCCAAACCCGCCCGGTTTTCAACCACGGCAGCAATGCCACGCGCGTGCACTGCAAACGCTTCCCGCGCGTCAAACCCCGCCGCTGGCCACCAGCGGGCCGCATAAGGAATGGCGATGGGCAAACGGCTCACGCGTGTCGCGGACGCCTCCAGCGTGGCGAACTCGGCCGCAAACGCCGCGAATTGCTCGCTCAGGGTTTGCTCCTGCACCTCGAGGTAGCTCCAGACCTGTGCCTGGCGCTCGGCATCTTCTTCGCCCAAGGCCCGCAGATACCCGTCGGTGAGGCTTTCCATCAGCTTTTCAATATCAAAGCGCGACAGCGTCGAACCCAGCAGGGCGATCCGCTCACTCTGGTCCTTCTTTTTGACCCACGCGAAAGCGAGTGCCACTACCAATAACAACAGAACATCCATGAATTACTCCCCGCTTTGTTGCAAAGCCCACATGGACGCGTAACGTCCATTGGCCAATAGCAGCTCGGCATGATTGCCGCGCTCGATGATGCGACCGGCATCCATCACCAATATCTCGTGCGCATCCACCACCGTCGACAAACGGTGCGCAATCACCAGAGTCGTTTTATTGCGCGAAACGCCTTGCAACTCCGCCTGGATCGCGCGCTCATTGGCGCTGTCCAAAGCACTGGTGGCTTCGTCAAAAATCATCACGGGCGGGTTCTTGAGCAGCGTGCGGGCAATGGCCACGCGCTGTTTTTCGCCCCCACTGAGCTTCAAGCCCCGCTCGCCCACCATGGTGTCGTAACCGCGAGGGGCTGCCGCAATAAAGCCATGAATGTGAGCGGCCTTGGCGGCTGATTCCACCTCGGTACGGCTGGCACCGGGGCGGCCATAAGCAATGTTGTATTCCACCGTATCGTTGAACAGCACGGTGTCCTGCGGCACGATCCCGATCGCCTGGCGCACGCTGCCTTGGGTGACGTTGCGGATGTCTTGCCCGGCAATGGTGATGCGGCCCTGTTGCACGTCATAAAACCTGAACAGCAGCCTCGCCAATGTCGACTTGCCCGAGCCGCTGGGCCCGACTACCGCGACAGTTTTACCCGCCGGTATCTCGAAACTGATGTGGTGCAGGATGGTGCGCGCCTCGGTGCCCGCAGCGGCTTGGTTGCCTGTCGGGTCATAGCTGAAGGTCACATCTTCAAACCGCACGCTGGCATCGGTTCCGCCGACCGCCAGTTGCAGGGGGCGCGCATCCGGCGAATCCGCAATCTCGCGCTCACGCTCCATCAGACTGAACATCTTTTCCAGGTCTGTCAGGCTCTGTTTGATCTCGCGGTAAATCACGCCCAGAAAGTTCAGGGGAATGTAGAGCTGGATCATGAAGGCGTTGACCATGACCAGGTCGCCCAGCGTCATGCGCCCGTCCACCACACCCTGCGTGGCACGCCACAGCATGGTGACCAGCGCGCTGGCAATGATGAGCTGCTGGCCGCTATTGAGCAGGCTCAGGGTGCGCTGGCTTTTGACGGCTGCCCGGCGGTAGCGCTCCAGGTTTTCGTCGTAGCGGCGGGCCTCGAAGTCTTCGTTGTTGAAGTACTTCACCGTCTCGTAATTCAGCAGCGAGTCGATGGCCCGGCTGTGCGCCGTGCTGTCCATCTCGTTCATCTTCTTGCGGAACTGGGTGCGCCACTCGGTCACGGTGACGGTAAAGCCGATGTACACCACCAGCGCAATGCCGGTGATCCAGGCAAACCAGACGTCAAACTTGACGGCCAGCAGCGTGAGCACCAGCGTCACCTCGATCAGGGTGGGCACGATGCTGTAGAGCGAATAGTTGATCAGCGAATGCACGCCACGGGTGCCCCGCTCGATATCGCGCGTCATGCCCCCGGTCTGGCGCTCCAGGTGGAAGCGCAAGCTCATGGCATGCAGGTGGCGGAATACCTGGAGGCTGATGGACCGCGCGGCGCCCTCGGTCGCCTTGGCAAACACCAGCTCGCGCAGTTCGCTGAACAAGGACGTGCACAGCCGCAATGCGCCATACCCGACAAGCAGGGCCACCGGTACCACCAGCACCGCCGTGGCGTCACCGGGCTTCAGGGTCATGGCGTCCACCAGCTGCTTGAGCAGCAGGGGCACGCTGACGTTGGCCAGCTTTGCCGCCACCATGAAGCCCAGGGCTGCGATGACCCGCCATTTGTAGGTCCAAAGGTACGGAAACAAGCGTTGCAGTGTCTTCCAATCCGAGGAAGGTGGCATGCCGGGCGCCGACGGGGGAGCGGCAGGCGCGGCGGCAGGAAGACTAGAGGGTCGCATGGGGGACAATTCAGAGAAGTTTCAAGTCAGGATTGTGCCCATGTCTACTGTTCCAAGCCCCGCCCATGTTCAATTGCCCATCGATCAGGAGCTGGTGCTCAAAGTCATCCCCATGCCGGGGGACTGCAATGCCAACGGCGACATCTTCGGCGGCTGGGTCATGGCCCAGGTCGATCTCGCCGGCTCCGTGCTACCTGCACGCTACACCCAGGGGCGCATGGCCACCGTCGCGGTCAATGAATTCATATTCAAGCAGCCGGTGCGCGTGGGCGACATCTTGAGCTTTTTCAGTAAAGTGAGCCGGATCGGGCGCACCTCAATCACGGTCAAGGTCGAGGTCTATGCCGAGCGTTACCGGTCGCAAGGAAACTACACCAAAGTCACCGAGGCGTCACTCACCTATGTCGCCATAGACGACCAGGGACGCCCGCGCCCCCTCAACAAAACCGGCGAATAACGCTACGTTTTTGATAGCTACATGCGCATATAAATCGGGCGCTACAGGCACTATTGGCAGATAGGCCGCAGCAGGAAGCCCCGGCGCAAAAAAGGGCTTTCTAAGGGACAACGAGATCAGTGGGAACCCTATCGGCGATTGAAGAACACCCCGCTATAACCGAACTGCACTTCCAGAGGAGACAACGTGCAGTTCCTTCAATTGCTGATCAGCGGCGTAGCACAAGGGTGCATCTACGGCCTGATTGCACTCGGCTTTGTATTGATCTACAAGGCCACCGAAACCGTAAGCTTCGCCCAAGGCGAGCTGATGATGTTGGGCGCCTTCGGCGGACTGGTGGGCATGACCATGCTGGGCATGCCTTACTGGATCGCTGTACCCAGCGCAATCCTGGGCATGGCCGTATTCGGCATCTTCCTGGAGCGCATGGTCATCCGCCCGATCCTGGGGCAACCCGCGTTTTCTATCGTGATGCTCACCATCGGCATCGGCTATGTGGCGCGCGGGCTGATCACCATGATCCCCGGCATTGGTACCGACACCAACGCCCTGGCTGTGCCCTACAAAGACGAAATCCTGAAGTTCGGTGGCAATGAAATGGGCATCGGCGCCCTGGTGCTCAACGTAGAGCACCTCGTCATCATCGGTGCGACCGGCGTGTTGTGCGTGCTGTTGTTCGCCCTGTTCCGCTACACCAAGCTGGGCATCGCAATGCAGGCCGCCTCCCAGAATCAGTTGGCTGCGTACTACATGGGGATCCCGGTGCAACGCCTGAATGGCCTGGCTTGGGGTCTTGCCGCGGCGGTTGCCGCGATTGCCGGAATACTGCTCGCCCCCATCACCTTTGTGCACGCCAACATGGGCTTCATTGGCCTGAAGGCGTTCCCTGCCGCCGTGGTGGGCGGATTCGGTAGCCTGCCGGGCGCCATCGTCGGTGGGCTTGTCATCGGGCTGGTGGAGTCTTTTGCCGGCTTCTACCTGCCCGACGGATTCAAGGACACCGCACCGTATGTGGTGGTGTTGGTCATGTTGATGGTCAAGCCGAATGGACTGTTCGGCGAAAAACTGCGGAAGAAAGTCTGATGCGTTTTATTTTCAAAACCGACTACGCGCAGGACATCAAGCTTGCAAAACACGGCGGTCACGTTTTTTGGTACAGCACGCTGATCGTCCTGCTAATGGCGGCACCGTGGCTGCTGACCGAGTACAGCCTGGCTCAGCTGAACCTGGTGCTGATTTATGCGATTGCAGGACTCGGCCTGATGCTGCTGGCGGGCTTTACCGGCCAGTTTTCCCTTGGCCACGCCGCCTTCCTTGGCGTGGGTGCTTACACACAGGCCTATCTGGTGCAAATGGGAATGCCCTTTGTAGTGGCACTTGCCTTGTCCGGCACGCTGTCTGCAGCGATCGGTATGGTGGTAGGTATCCCCGCATTGCGGCTCAAAGGCATTTACCTGGGCATGGCGACCTTGTCGTTCGGCTTCATCATCGAAGAGGTGTTTGCGCGCTGGGAGTCTGTCACCGGGGGCAACGCCGGCAAGTCGGTCGCGGCGATCCGGATGTTCGGCTATGACCTGAGCAGTGGCACCGGCTTCTACTTTGTCTGCCTGGTGCTCACTGTGCTGTGCACCTTGGGCATTTTGAACCTGCTGCGCTCGCCTACCGGCCGGGCGTTTGTGGCGATTCGCGACTCTGAGATTTCAGCCCAGAGCATGGGCATCCATCTCGCGTATTACAAAACCCTGTCGTTCTCGATTTCAGCGGCCTTGGCCGGTATGGCGGGGGCCTTGTATGCCCACAACCTGCGCTTCATTTCGCCCGACCAATTCAACTTGCTGCAATCGATTGACTTGCTCTTGATGATTGTGATCGGCGGCTTGGGCTCGGTGCACGGGGTGTTTCTGGGGGCTATTTTCCTCATCATCCTGCCGCAGGGTATTTCGCTGAGCAAAGAGTTCTTACCGGAAATCATCGGTCAGGCTCCCGGTCTGAAAAGCGTGATTTACGGCAGCGTCTTGATTGCGTTTGTGCTGTTCGAGCCCATGGGCTTGTACGGCCGCTGGCTCAAGGTTCGCACCTATTTGCA
>DAINNP010000025.1:0-15878 GCA_036735785.1 Rhodoferax sp.
CAGTTGGTAGAGCAACCGCCTTGTAAGCGGTAGGTCATCAGTTCGAATCCGATAACCGGCACCATTCCTTTCTCGCCTATCTACCGAATAGGTGACGACATTTGTACCTTAAGTCGAATTGAGGTAACCTCCCACCCCTTTGACCGTAAATGTGCCTGCAGTGCTGGCATCAGTTGGCGTAACTTCGCGGCGACTGCATTGTTGTCGAGCAATAAGCACCAGGTTGAGCCATCTATGGGTCCAGCTTTGATGTTTTTAAGCAATACACCCGGGATGAGTCCCTCAAGGCTTTTAAGGCGCGCGTTGGATTCTTTTGCGAGTGCTGCAAAGTGTGACAACGTGGGCGACTCGTGGGCCGCCTGCAGTGCTGAAACAGAGCGGTGATTTCTGATCATGGTTGCGAGATGCAATAAGGGGTTCGCTGGATGCAAGTGATTATCACGGATGCGTGGATGGCTAGGTCTCGCGCTTTCCACCTCAATGGCTTTAAGTTGATTTTGGCGATGCTCTTGGCGTCTTTGGTATTGATGGTGGTGTCTGCGGGGCTCTACCACTGGGTGTTCATGAAAGGTGCGCGGGAAGGCTGGCCCGTCATTGGATCTCTCTTGCGTCTTGTGACCAAGGATGAGCTCGCCCAACGTGATCGCTATGTCAAAGAGAACATTGAAGTGCTGGCAAAGCGTCTTGGTGAGATGCAGGCCAAAATGCTGCAGTTGGAGTCACTCGGGGAGCGTGTGTCCGGGCTTGCAGGTATCAATCCGGCAGATATCACGATTGCACCAGGCCGCGGTGGGGCGCTGATCGAAGGGCGTGATCTCACGATGGAAGAGCTGGATGCAACCTTGGCTTCGTTGGATAGTGCCGCGACTAAGAATACGGATGTGATGACAGTCATCGAGTCCCGACTCTTTGAGCAGAAAATTAAAAAGATGATGGTGCCAACCCAGCAACCGGTGCTGGACGCCAACTTGGGCTCTGTTTTTGGTTGGCGAATCGACCCCATCACAGGTCGCTCTGCACTGCACACCGGGCTTGATTTTCCCGCGGGTGTCGGCACACCCATCTATGCTGCTGCGGGCGGGATGGTGGTCACGCAGGAGTTTCATCCGCAATACGGAAACATGCTGGAGGTCGATCACGGTAACGACCTCATCACCAGATACGCTCACGCATCCAAAGTGCATGTAAAAAAGGGGGACTTGATCAAGCGAGGGCAGCGCATTGCCGACGTTGGTAATACCGGCCGCTCAACGGGCGCTCACCTGCACTTTGAAGTCCTGGTTCAGGGCATACCTCAGGATCCCCAAAAGTTTCTTAATGCCGGAAAAGGTTTGGGCACTGAGCGGTCTGCCTCTTCCAAGGCGTCTGTTCTACAGCGCTAAAATCAGTCGATTGACTCGATGCTGAGCGCTGGCCAATAGTCTGGCTTGACTTCCCGCAAAGAGCCTCCACTTTCTCAAGATAAACAAAGGACTGTGCAGTCCGGTGAGCCCATGGTGGGTCCGTCGGGCAGTGCTCGCATTGATGGCTATTAACTTCCTTACCAAAATTTTTGGCAGCCGCAACGATCGTTTGCTCAAGCAGTATCGGGTCGTAGTAACTCGCATCAATGCACTGGAGCCTGAGTTCGAGGCCCTTACCGACGACGGGCTCCGTGCCAAGACGCAAGAGTTCAAAGACCGTGTCGCCAAAGGCGAGTCACTTGATGCCATCCTCCCTGAAGCATTTGCGCTAGTTCGCGAAGGCTCCAAGCGGGTAATGAAAATGCGCCACTTCGACGTGCAAATGCTGGGTGGGATGGCACTGCATTACGGGAAAATTTCGGAAATGCGCACCGGTGAGGGCAAAACGCTCACTGCGACGTTGCCGGTGTTTCTGAATGCACTGAGCGGTAAAGGTGTCCACGTTGTTACCGTCAACGATTACCTTGCCAGCCGCGACGCGCGATGGATGGGCCGCCTCTATAACTTCTTGGGTCTGACCGTCGGCATCAACATGCCCCAAGCCCCTCGTGAAGACAAGCAGCAGGCCTACAGTTCTGACATCACCTACGGCACCAACAACGAGTACGGTTTCGACTATCTCCGCGACAACATGGTCTACGAGGCGGGTGATAGGGTGCAACGCGGACTGAACTTTGCCATCGTGGATGAGGTTGATTCCATTTTGATCGATGAAGCCCGCACACCACTCATCATCAGTGGCCAAGCTGAAGACCACACCGAACTCTATCTGGCCATCAATAAAGCGATTCCGCGCTTGGTCAAGCAAGAGGGGGAGGCTGATCCAATCACCGGGCAAGGCATTACCAAGCCCGGCGACTTCACTCTAGATGAGAAGAGTCACCAAGTTTTCTTGACGGAACAAGGGCACGAAGTAGCTGAGTCCATCTTTGCAGAGCTGGGCTTGATACCTGCGGGCTCTTCTCTGTATGACCCGGCAAACATCACGCTGATGCATCACTTGTACGCAGCGTTACGTGCCAATCATCTGTATCACCGCGACCAGCACTACGTTGTGCAAAACGGTGAAATCGTCATTGTTGACGAATATACCGGCCGTTTGATGACTGGTCGCCGTTGGAGCGACGGTTTGCACCAAGCGGTAGAAGCCAAAGAGGGGGTGCAGATCCAGGCGGAGAACCAGACCCTCGCATCGATTACCTTCCAGAATTATTTCCGGCTCTACAGCAAGCTGGCGGGTATGACCGGTACCGCAGACACCGAGGCTTACGAGTTTCAGGAGATCTATGGTCTCGAAACTGTAGTTATCCCGCCAAACCGCATCAGCCGCCGGGACGACCAGTTGGACCGGGTATACAAGACGACCCGCGAAAAGTACGACGCCGCTATTAAAGACATTCGCGAATGCTACGACCGTGGTCAGCCTGTTCTGGTGGGAACCACATCGATTGAAAACTCAGAAATCATTGCTGAACTTCTCAATAAAGAAAAGTTGCCTCACCAAGTTCTGAACGCTAAGCAGCACGCGCGTGAAGCAGACATCGTGGCTCAGGCAGGTCGTGCAAAGATGATCACCATCGCCACCAATATGGCGGGCCGTGGTACCGATATTGTTCTTGGCGGCAATATGGACAAGGTACTGGAAGAGGTTGAGGCCGATGCATCTTTGGACGACGCTACCAAGCAAGCCAAAGTCGCAGAATTGAAAAGTCAGTGGCAAAAAGACCACGAAGCCATCAAGGCGCTGGGTGGTCTGCGCATCATTGCTACCGAGCGCCACGAATCTCGCCGTATCGACAACCAACTACGTGGTCGCTCAGGGCGCCAGGGGGATCCCGGTTCATCCCGCTTCTATCTGAGTCTTGATGACTCTTTGATGCGGATCTTTGCCGGAGACCGGGTGAAATCCATCATGGATCGCCTCAAAATGCCTGAGGGTGAGGCCATTGAAGCCGGTATCGTGACCCGTAGCATTGAAAGCGCGCAGCGCAAAGTAGAAGCGCGCAACTTTGACATGCGCAAGCAGCTCTTGGAATACGACGATGTGTCCAACGACCAGCGTAAAGTTATTTACCAGCAACGCAACGCGATTCTGGATGCCACGGATCTGGAGGCTCAGATTGCGGGTCTGCGCGAAGGTGCCTTTGAAGACATGGTGCGCCAGTTCGTTCCAGCAGAGTCGGTGGAAGAGCAATGGGATATTCCATCCCTCCAGAAAATGCTGTCAGACGAATGGCAACTGAATCTAGATCTACAGCAACAGGTAAGCAGCGCCAGCTCTATTACCGATGAAGAAATAGTGACCACCGTCACTACGGCTGCAAACGAGGCTTTCGAGAGCAAAGTGAACTTGGTCGGCAAAGACAACTTCACCCAATTCGAGCGCATGGTGCTCTTGCAGAGTATCGATAGCCACTGGCGCGACCATCTGAGTGCCTTGGACTACCTGCGCCAAGGCATCCATCTGCGGGGTTACGCACAAAAGCAACCCAAGCAAGAGTACAAGCGCGAAGCGTTTGAACTTTTCGGGCAACTGCTCGACTCCGTCAAAAACGACGTCACCAAGATATTGATGACCGTCAAGATCCAATCCAACGAACAGTTGGAGCAAGCCGCCGACGCGATTGAATCACGCGGAGAAAGCATCACCAACGTCACTTATACCGCGCCTACAGAGACCGGTGAATCGGAAACGACGACTGATGCGGCTACCGTAAAAGCTGCCGAGACCGATGTCCCGCGTGTCGGCCGCAACGACCCTTGTCCTTGTGGTAGCGGTAAAAAATACAAACAGTGCCACGGAAAACTCTCTTGAAAGTCTCGGTATGCCAGTGAACCTCCCGCTGCCTTTAGCAGCAGACTTGTTGCCGGTGCGCGGCGTCCGTATCGGAGTTACCGAGGCAGGTGTTCGCAAGCCGGGTCGCAAAGATGTGACCGTGATGCTGCTGGATCCCGGCTGCACTGTTGGTGGCGTGTTTACGACGAACCGCTTTTGTGCCGCTCCGGTACAAATTTGTCGTGAGCATCTCGCAGCCAGTGACATTCGCGCAGTCGTGATCAATACCGGCAATGCCAACGCCGGCACCGGGGCTGATGGACTCGCGCGCGCCAAAGAAACCTGCTCCGCTCTGGCGAGCAAACTCAGCCTCAAGGCCACGCAAGTACTGCCATTCTCCACTGGCGTGATCATGGAGCCACTCCCGGTGGACCGGATCGTGGCAGGTTTGGATGCTGCCATTTTGGATGCCCGTGAAAGCAACTGGCTCAAGGCTGCCGAGGGCATCATGACCACGGACACCCAGCCCAAAGCGTTCAGTGCAACGGCCATGGTGGAGGGCTTCCCGATCACCGTCACGGGTATCAGCAAAGGTGCTGGCATGATCCGTCCGAACATGGCCACGATGTTGGGGTTCATTGCCACTGACGCTTGTATCGATGCTTCCGTCATGTCCGCGCTGGCACGCGAACTGGCTGAAGGCTCGTTCAACCGGGTGACGGTGGATGGCGATACCTCTACCAACGACTCACTGTTGGTAATCGCCTCGAATAAAGCGGGTAATCCGCCTGTCACCCACCTCGACGCGGCCTCTGCCGCTCCCTTAAAGCACGCCATGCTGGAGGTAGCTCGCAAGTTGGCACAAGCCATCGTGCGGGACGGAGAGGGTGCCACAAAATTCATTTCCGTACAGGTCGAAGGTGGCGGAACCGAAGCTGAATGCCGCCTTGTGGCCTATGCGATTGCGCACTCCCCTTTGGTGAAAACAGCATTTTTTGCCAGCGATCCCAACCTCGGTCGTATTCTTGCTGCTGTGGGCTACGCAGGCATTCAAGACTTGGATCAATCACTCATCGAGCTGTTCTTGGACGATGTGCATGTCGCAACCCACGGTGGTCGGAATCCTGCCTACCGTGAGGAGGATGGTCAGCGCGTCATGAAGCAAAGTGAAATCACAGTGCGCGTTCATTTGGGGCGCGGATCTGCCAGTCAGACGGTCTGGACCTGCGATTTCAGCCACGACTACGTGACGATCAACGCCGACTACCGCTCCTGATCCGGATTGCTTGATGTCTGATGCACTAGAGCGCTTCTTCGCGCGAGCCGAATTGTTCATGCAGCGTGTGGAGGCCTCACTTCCGCACACCTTGACAGCGCCAGATTGGAACGCGTCGATCGCCTTCCGTTATCGTCGCCGCTCCGGTGGCCAGGGTGTCATTTCTCCGGTGCAGCATGTGGGTGCCATGTCATTGGACTCACTGCGCGAGATTGACGACCAAAAGGAAAAAATCCAACGCAATACCGCGCAGTTTGTGCGCGGTGGCTTGGCAAACAATGTTTTGTTAACCGGTGCCCGCGGCACCGGAAAGTCATCGCTTATTCGGGCCTGCCTGCAGACCTATGCACCGTCAGGCTTGCGCCTCATCGAGGTGGACAAGGCCGACCTCATAGATCTCCAGGACATCATCGAACTGATCGCCACCAGGCCGGAAAAATTCATCATCTTTTGTGATGATTTGAGTTTCGATGATGGCGAGCCCGGATACAAAGCATTGAAATCGGTGCTGGACGGCTCGGTAGCCGCTTCTACCCCGAATGTGTTGATCTATGCGACCAGCAATCGGCGCCATCTTTTGCCCGAATACATGTCCGATAACCTGAGCTACAAGCACACAGAAGATGGTGAGGTTCATCCGGGTGAAGGCGTCGAAGAAAAAATTTCCTTGTCTGAGCGTTTCGGCCTTTGGGTAAGTTTCTACCCATTCAGCCAAGACGAATATCTATCGATTGTGAACCAGTGGTTGACCGCCTTGGGCTTCGACTCAGCAGCCATTGAAGCTGCCCGCTCTGAGGCGCTGTTGTGGGCACTCGAGCGCGGAGCGCGAAGCGGCCGCGTCGCCTACCAGTTTGCCCGCGATTACTCGGGCCGGGCTGCATCCTGATGACCTCCACCCCATTGATCGCCGATCCTCAAGCCCAGCGCATGGGCAGTTCAGACCGTCCTGCCGTCGACGTTGCGGTCGGCGTATTGGTTCGCCCGGATGGCGCGTTTTTGTTGACATCCAGGCCCCAAGGCAAGCCCTACGCAGGCTATTGGGAGTTCCCCGGCGGTAAAGTCGAGGCGGGTGAAACCATTGAGCAGGCGTTGCGCCGTGAGCTCATCGAAGAAATTGGTATCGATATCGGTCCAGCCCTGCCTTGGCGGGTTGAAATGGTCGACTACCCCCATGCGCTGGTCCGTTTGCATTTCTGCAAAGTCTTTGCATGGAATGGTGAGCTGGAAATGCGTGAATCCCAAAACTATGCATGGCAGCAACTCCCCGTTACTGTTGACCCCGTTCTGCCGGGCACCATTCCGGTGCTTGACTGGTTTGCCGCCGAGCGGAATCACTCGGGCGCTACTATTTCAGGAGCTACTAGCGCAGATTCTGCGCCGGTGATTGGCTGATTTATTGTAGTTTCGGGTCGCCGAATGGCGCCTCGTCAGGTGGTGCTTCAGTGGGCACTCTGAACGATTCACTCGCCCAAGCACCCAAGTCGAGGTTTTTGCAACGCTCGCTGCAAAAAGGGCGAAACAGATTGCGCGGCCCGTAAATGCTATCGCCACCACAAGCGGGGCAGCGCACCAGCTTTTCCAACATCGAAGAGTCCATCGTCATTCGGCGCGGCCCCTATCAAGAGCACAAGGTCAATTCAAAGCCCGTATCTTGCGCACTAGAGTGAAGGCGGTCGTCGGCTTCGTGCCGCATAAAGCGGATAGACACCATCAGCCGGTTCCCGCTGATCTCAGGGATCACCTGGAGGGCAGGGTCCACCGCCAAGCGTAGCAGCTGGAAGGTGCGGCCCTGGGGCAGATTTTGCTGAAACTGCCCGGCAACCGCCATCACCTTCTGGGGGGCGCCGGAGTCACGCAGCATCTTCAAGAGCAAGTGAATGGAGGCCGCTAATGGCGCGAGCGTTGAGGCCCAGCGCTGCAGATCTTGCTGTCGCGCAGCCGCATCGCGGTGCTGCCACGCGTAGTAGGCGGGCAAATCAAATTCGCAAGTGCCTCCCGGGATACCCACCCGGCTACGGATACTCATCAGCCAATCGTTCTCGGTGAGAGACTGGCCTGACTTGCCGGCCAATGCATTCAAATCGGTAAAGCACTGATCGAGTTGGTTCACAACTTTGTCGAGTGTGGCCTCGGAAATTGCAGGGTTCCCGCGATAACCGTTCAAGACCTGCTTTTGCTTGTCCAGGTCCTTTAGTACATCCGACTTCAGGTCCGCCCGCGCGCCCACATCCATGACCTCAAAAATAGTGGTCAAGGCGAAGTGGTGGTCCAGGGGATCAGGCCGCCCCATCAACTCGGCCAGACGCAGAAACAGGTGTTCTAGCCGCAAATACGTGCGGATGCGTTCGTTGAAGGGGTATTCGTAAAGGATCACGCTGGTATTTCCGGTCGGCGGTCGATCATAGCCCGAAGTGTGCGCCCATTTGCCTCGTCACCGCTTCAAGTTGCAGCAAAGACCGGTCCTCGTTAAAGATCACACAGTCGGCAGCCGCAAGCCTGGTGAGGCGTGGGGCTTGGCTGTCAATTACAGCCTGCACTTCGCGGGCTTGAAGTGCGTTTCTCTGCACGACCCTGCGGATCTGCGTCTCGGTAGAGCAGTCCACCACGAGCACCTTATCGAGCCGCTTTCGCCAATGCGCAGACTCGACCAACAGGGGAATGTCCAGCACCACACATCGCGCACCACTGGTCTGAGCCTGCCGGGTGGCGGCCTCAATGGCGCCGCCGACCAGTGGATGAATGATGGACTCCAGCAGCTTGCGGGCCTCTGCATCCTGGAACACCTTGGCCCGCATTTTTACGCGGTCCAGCCCACCCGTGACATCGATCATGTCCGGTCCGAATGCTGTTCTGATGGGGGCCATCGCACTCCCACCCGGGGCAGTCGCTGCACGGGAAATCGCATCGGCATCCACTACTGCTGCACCGCACTGAGCCAAGAAAGCGGCAACCGTACTCTTACCGCTGCCGATACCACCTGTGAGCCCGACCCGCATCTCGTGGGTCCTGCTTACAAGTTGGCCATCTGGCGCAAGGTATCCGGCCCGATGATGAGGGCGGCAAAGCCCGCACCCGCCAGAAACGGCCCAAAGGGCACATAGCCCCCTTCCCGCAAACCACTGGTGAACTTCATCGCAATACCCACGATCGCACCTATTACGGACGCCAGCAAGATCATGGGGATCAGCACCGGCCAGCCAAACCATGCACCCAGCGCGGCAAACAGCTTAAAGTCACCATAGCCCATGCCTTCTTTGCCGGTTGCCAACTTGAACAGCCAGTAAATTGACCACAGCGACAAATACCCCGCAACCGCACCCCATAAAGCAACACTCAAGGGAACCGCGGTCCATCCGACGGCGGATGCCACCAAGCCGAGCCACACCAAGGGCAGTGTGATGTCATCTGGAAGGAGGGTCGTGTCCCAGTCAATCATGGCCAGACTCACCAGCGCCGCGCAAAACACACACCAAATCAAGGCCGTAGCAGACAAGCCCCATTGCCATGCGCAGAACGCGAAAAGTCCGCCAGTGACTACCTCAACCAGCGGGTAGCGCACGCTGATCGGCTTCTTGCAATCAGCGCAACGTCCGCGCAGCGCCACATAGCTGATGACAGGAATGTTCTCGTACCATGCAATCACGTGGCCACAGTGCGGGCAGCGCGACCTCGGCACCATCAGGTTAAACGGGGCTTGAGCGGGCGATTCTTTGCCAGCCATCTCTGCGTATTCTGCAGCCCATTGTTGTTCCATCATCTTGGGCAGCCTGTGAATCACCACATTCAAGAAGCTGCCGATCAGCAGCCCCAGCAAACCCAAAACACCCACGTCCAACCATTGCAAACCGGTGCTCATCAAACCACTTGTCCTAACTTGAAGATCGGGAGATACATCGACACCACAATCCCGCCGATCAGTGTGCCCAGCACCACAATGATGATGGGCTCCATCAGACTGGAGATGCCCGCCACCATGTCGTCCACCTCGGCTTCAAAAAAGTCAGCTGCCTTGCCCAGCATGTGGTCAATAGAGCCTGATTCCTCTCCGATGGCACACATCTGCAGCACCATCGACGGAAACAAATTCACATTCGACATGGCAGCTGTCAAAGATGTGCCGGTAGAGACTTCCTGCTGGATTTTTTGGGTTGCATTCAGGTACACCACATTGCCGGATGCCCCGCCTACCGAGTCCAGCGCTTCCACCAAAGGCACTCCCGCCGCGAACATGGTGGAGAGCGTACGGGTCCAACGGGCCACACAGCTCTTTTCCACCATCACACCAAAAATGGGCAATTTCAGCATGACACGGTCCATGAAAGCTTGCACTTTTTCATTGCGGCGCCACGCCTGCATGAAAAAGTACAAACCGCCTCCAATGCCGCCGAATATGAGCCACCAGTACTCAATAAAAATCTCGCTCAGGGCAATCACAAACAAAGTGGGCGCGGGCAACTCCCCTCCAAACGAGCTGAAAACCTGCTTGAACGACGGGATCACAAAAATCATGATCACCGAAACCACCACAAAAGCCACCACCAGCACCGCAATCGGGTACATCAGTGCAGACTTGATCTTGGACTTAATGGCCTCCGTCTTTTCCATGTACACCGCCAAGCGGTCCAGCAACTGATCCAGAATACCGGCCGACTCGCCCGCTTCCACCAAGTTGCAGTACAGGTTGTCAAAGTACAGGGGGTATTTTCGGAACGCCGTGCTGAGTGAGGTGCCAGTCTCCACATCCGCGCGGATATCGCTCAGCAGCTTGGTCACGCTAGGGTTCGGGTTGCCGCGGCCGACAATATCAAAGGCTTGCAGCAAGGGCACGCCTGCCTTCATCATCGTAGCCAACTGGCGGGTAAAGATCGCCATGTCTTTGGGCTTGATCGACCTACCCGAGCGCATGCGCCGCTTTTTGATTTTGGTCGGTGTCACACCTTGGCGGCGCAACATCGACTTCACCTGGTTTTCACCCACGGCCCGCGTCTCGCCCCGGACTTGCTTGCCGTTGCGGTCTTTGCCTTCCCACTCAAATACGGCGTCTTTGATGGGCGCAGATTTTCCTGTTGCCATAGATCTCCCGAGGTTGCCCTTTTACTCGTTGGTCACAGCAAGCACTTCTTCCAACGAAGTCAGCCCTTGTTTCACTTTGTGCAAGCCGGACTGACGCAACGAGCGCACGCCCTCCAACTCTGACTGGGCGGCGATATCCATTGCGCTGCCATCACGCAAAATAATCCGCTGAATCTCGTCGCTAATGGGCATCACTTGGTAGATACCCACCCGGCCTTTGTACCCGTTGTTGCACGCCGAGCAGCCCACAGCCCGGTAAGGCTTCCAGCTTCCATCCAGGTCCGCAGGTTTGAATCCCGCGTCCAGCAGCGCTGCCTCAGGGACGTCGGCAGGTTGTTTACACTGCCCGCACAGACGCCGAGCCAAACGCTGCGCCGTGATCAAAATCACGCTCGATGCAATGTTGAACGGCTGAATGCCCATATTGCGCATCCGTGTGAGCGTGGTCGGGGCATCGTTGGTGTGCAAGGTGGAGAGCACCAAGTGACCGGTTTGCGCCGCCTTGATCGAAATGTCCGCTGTCTCCAGGTCCCGGATTTCACCCACCATGATGATGTCCGGATCCTGCCGCAAAAACGACTTCAGTGCCGCAGCAAAAGTCAGCCCCGCCTTTTCATTCACATTCACCTGATTGACACCGGGCAAATTGATTTCAGAGGGGTCTTCCGCCGTGGCAATGTTCACGCCCGGCTGGTTCAGCATATTCAGGCAGGTATACAGCGACACCGTTTTGCCGGAACCCGTAGGTCCGGTTACCAGAATCATCCCGTAAGGCCGACCAATCGCCTTGAGCAGCCGTTCTTTTTCCTCGGCCTCGTAACCCAGTGCATCAATGCCCAGCTTGGCACTGCTCGGGTCCAGGATACGGATCACAATCTTTTCGCCAAACAGCGTTGGCAGCGTGCTGACCCGGAAGTCAATCACCCGGTCCGCGCCCACCTTGAGCTTCATGCGGCCGTCTTGCGGAACCCGTTTTTCGGAAATATCCATCCGCGAGATCACTTTGATCCGCGAGGCCAGCTTGTCTTTGATGGCAATCGGCGGGCTGGCAATTTCGCGCAGCTCTCCATCAATACGGAAGCGCACCCGGTACTGGTGCTCATAGGGCTCAAAGTGCAAGTCCGATGCCCGCATGCTGAACGCATCCATCAGCATCTTGTGCAGGAAACGCACCACCGGTGCGTCTTCGACATCCGCAGTCGCCGCTTGGGTAGTCTCCACGGCGGACTCGGCAGCCGCTTCATCAAACTCGAAGTCGCCGCCGATGATTTCTTCCATCGCCTCAGTCGCGCTGACCGTATTGGCATCCACAATCTTGGAGAGCTTGTCGTACTCGGCAATCACCCAGTCAAAACCCATCTGGGTCGCAAACTTGATGCGCTCCGCAGCCTGCTGGTCTGAGGGGTCTGCCGTGGCAATGATCAAGCGATTCCCGCGCTTGCTTAGCACCAAGACCCTGAACTCCGTGCAAATCTTGGCGTCCAACAGGCCCTTGGGCAGGCGCTGCACATCGACTGCATCCAAATCCAGCAACGGTGCCGCAAAAGCCGCCGACAGGGTTTGGGCCAGATCCAGCGACGACACCGCCGCCGACCCCACCAGCTCCGCCATGAAACTGTTTTTGCTCAACAGCGCTTTGCGGTAGATATCTTCGGCCGTTTGTTGGGGGAGCTTGCCGGCTAGCACAAGTGCCCGGCCGATTCCCGGCAGGGCAACAGAAGCGGGGTCGCGGGTCAGTGATTCAGCGGATGCCATAAGCCGTGAAGGATAGCGCAAGCCGCGCATTCTCAGAGGGGCGGAATCACCCCGTTACGATATTTCGCCCCCAAGCGTGGCGCTTTTCACACCGAGGTGAACGAATCCCCCGCCATGTCCTTGGCTGACAACTTGGGCGCTATCGACATGGCAGGCCATTTGATTGCCAAAGTAGGGTCATTCCAGGCAATGCATTTTTCAAAAGCCGGTGCATAGTAGTCGGTGGTTTTGTACAAAAACTCGGCAGTTTCTGACAACACCACAAAACCATGCGCCAGCCCCGGTGGTACCCACAACTGCCGCTTGTTAGAGGCCGAGAGTATTTCGCCCACCCATTTTCCGTAGGTCGGGGAGTCGGGGCGGATATCCACCGCCACATCGAAAACCTCGCCCTGCGCCACCCGCACCAGCTTGCCCTGAGGGTTCTGGGTTTGGTAGTGCAGCCCGCGCAAAACGCCGTAACCCGATTTGGAGTGGTTGTCCTGCACAAAAGGCAAGGTCACGCCGGTCGCCTCACGAAACACGCGTTCGTTAAAGCTCTCAAAGAAAAAGCCGCGCTCGTCCCCAAAGACTTTGGGCTCCAGCAGCAACACATCTGCAATAGCGGTTCGGGTAACTTGCATCAAAACACCTTTTCTTTTAACAAACGCAGCAGGTACTGGCCGTAGCCCGACTTGGCCAGCGGCTGCGCCAACAGTTGCAACTGCGCGTCGTCAATCCAGCCACTACGCCACGCAATCTCCTCGGGGCAAGCCACCTTCAGGCCTTGGCGGTTCTCAATCGTGTGAATAAACTGGCTCGCCTCCAGCATCGACTCGTGGGTACCGGTGTCCAGCCACGCGTAGCCACGGCCCATGGTCTGCACATCCAGAGCGCCGCGCTCCAGGTACATGCGGTTCAGGTCGGTGATCTCCAGCTCGCCCCGGGCAGAGGGCTGCACCTGCTTGGCCATCTCCACCACATTGGCGTCATAAAAATACAGGCCAGTCACTGCATAGCGCGACTTCGGGGCCTTGGGCTTTTCTTCCAGGCTGATCGCTTTGCCTGCCGGGTCAAACTCCACCACGCCATAACGCTCCGGGTCATTCACCGCATAGGCAAATACGGTGGCGCCGCTGGTTTGCGTGGTGGCGTTTTGCAAGAGGCCTGCAAAGTCATGGCCGTAAAAAATGTTGTCCCCCAAGACCAATGCACTAGGCGCCCCGTCCAGAAACCGCTCGCCAATCAAAAACGCCTGGGCCAAGCCATCGGGCGAGGGTTGCACTGCGTATTCAATATGGATTCCCCACTGACTGCCGTTGCCCAGCAACTGCTCAAAGCGGGGGGTGTCTTGCGGCGTGCTGATCACCAGCACCTCCTTGATGCCTGCCAGCAGCAGCACACTCAAGGGGTAGTAAATCATCGGCTTGTCGTAGATCGGCAGCAGCTGCTTGCTCACAGCTTGCGTAGCGGGGTACAGGCGTGTGCCCGAGCCACCAGCCAGGATGATGCCTTTGCGGGCTTTGGCCCCGGTGTTGTGCGATGGGTTACTCATGGTTTTACTTCCCTGAAATTTCAATCAACATCCGTTTCACTCCCGCTTGCCAGTGCGGCAGCGTCAAGCCAAACGCCGCTTGCAGCTTGCGGGTGTTTAGTCGCGAGTTCAGCGGGCGCTTGGCCGGCGTGGGGTAACTGCTGGTGGGTGTGGGTGCCACTTTTTCCGCAGTGGCCTTGAGTGGCAGCCCCAAAGCGGCCGCCTCAGCCAGTACAAACTGCGCATAGCCGTGCCAAGTGGTCTCACCGGCAGCAATACAGTGGTACAGGCCCGCAAGGTCAGGGCGGGTTTGCAGGGTGCGAATGGCGTGGGCTGTTACATCGGCCAACAACTCTGCCGAGGTCGGGGCCCCGAATTGGTCGTTAATCACCGTTAGCGACTCACGCTCACCCGCCAGGCGCAGCATGGTCTTGGCAAAGTTACCACCCCGGGTGGCATAGACCCAGCTGGTGCGCAAAATCAAATGCTTGGGGTTCTGGGCAACCGCCTGCTCACCTTCGAGCTTGGTTTGGCCATACACGCTCAAGGGGCCGGTGGCATCGGCTTCGGTCCAAGGGGTATCACCGCTACCGTCAAACACATAGTCGGTACTGTAGTGAATCAACCATGCTCCTGTTTTGATAGCTGCTCGCGCAAGAGCTGCGGGCGCTAGGGCATTAATGGTTCTTGCAATGTCTGGCTCGCTCTCGGCTTTGTCGACCGCTGTGTGCGCGGCGGCGTTCACAATGACATCCGGTCGCACCAACTCCACGGTGCGCTCCAAACCTGCCAAGTCTGTAAAGTCACCGCACAAGCCTTGCGGGTTCTGGCTTCGGTCAAAGTCCAGAGCCACGACCTCGCCCAACACACCCAAGGCGCGCTGCAACTCCCAGCCCACCTGGCCGCCTCGCCCCAACAGCAAAATCTTCATGCTGCCGCCTTCGCGTCAGACGTTGACCCCGTCGCGCCATATTGCTTGCTGACCCAGTCGCGGTAGCCACCACTCAGCACGTTGTCTACCCACTGTGGGTTGTCCAGGTACCACTGCACCGTTTTACGGATGCCGGTTTCAAACGTCTCTGCCGGCTTCCAGCCCAGTTGCTGCTCAATCTTGCGGGCGTCAATCGCATAGCGCCGGTCATGGCCGGGCCGGTCGGTGACAAACGTGATTTGCTCTTGGTAAGGCTTGCCGTCTGCGCGGGGCTTGAGCTCATCGAGCAGGGCACACACCGTGTGCACGATATCGAGGTTGGGCTTTTCGTTCCAACCACCCACGTTATAGGTTTCGCCCAACACACCGGCCTCGAGCACACGGCGAATGGCGCTGCAGTGGTCCTTGACATACAGCCAATCGCGGATTTGCTGGCCATCGCCGTACACCGGCAAAGGCTTGCCCGCTTGGGCGTTGACGATCAACAGCGGAATCAGCTTTTCCGGGAAGTGGTAAGGCCCGTAGTTGTTGCTGCAGTTGGTGGTCAGCACCGGCAGGCCATAGGTATGGTGGTAGGCGCGGACCAAGTGGTCGCTGGCCGCTTTGCTCGCGCTATAGGGGCTGTTGGGCTCGTAGCGGTTGGTTTCTGCAAAAGCCGGGTCGGTTTTGGCCAAAGAGCCGTACACCTCGTCCGTAGATACGTGCAAGAAGCGAAATGCCGCCTTGGCCTCTGCCCCCAGGGCTCCCCAGTAGGCGCGCACACTTTCCAGCAAGTGAAAGGTACCCACAATATTGGTCTGAATGAACTCGCCCGGGCCGTGGATAGAGCGGTCCACATGGCTCTCTGCAGCAAAGTTCAACACGGCGCGGGGTTGGTGCTCTTTCAGTAAGCGGGTGATCAGCTCCGCGTCACCAATATCGCCTTGCACAAACACATGGGCAGGGTTGTCGGCCAGGGTCGCCAAGTTTTGCAGGTTGCCGGCGTAAGTCAATTTGTCCAAATTGATCACCGTTTCGTTGGACTCGGCCAACCAATCCAGCACAAAGTTGCTGCCGATAAAGCCGGCGCCGCCGGTTACCAGAATTGTCAT
>DAINNP010000026.1:0-15720 GCA_036735785.1 Rhodoferax sp.
TGCGATCGAGCTTGGTCGTGACATAACTACGCAGGGCCGGGGTAACTTCAAGGTGGTGACCGCTGATCGTCAAATTCATAAATAACCTCCAGTTGCTCTCAGGGTTGAAAAAGCTTCCTGCCACTCGGGCATTCAGCACTCAAACTTGTTCACCAAATTGCGGTCTCGTTGAACTCACTATGCGCCCGTTTCGGCCCAAATGCAAAAACTTTTTGTAATGCACCGCAACAAAAATGGACTTGTTCAAGACGGCTTGGCCAGGCCCTGATGAAGGTTCAGTCTTCCTGCAACAACCACCGCCAAAACGCTGGCTACCGCACCAATTAAGGCGGAAAGCCAATAGTTCTGCACCAGGCCGGCCGCATCCCGGCTGATGATGTACCCCCCCACCAACGCGGCCAAGCCCATGGCGGCGGATTGCACCGATGCGTTCAGCGTCATGAAGGTGCCCCGTAAAGCCGGGTTGGCGGCGGAAGTCACCATGGCCATGCCGGGAATCATGCGACCGCTGCCGCACACAAAAAACAAGGTGGACACCAGCAAAGCGCCGGCCATTCCCACACGACCCAAAAGCGTCAAGCCCACTAAGGGCAAGACAAATGCCAAGGCAATCGCGCGAAAGGTATTGAACTTGCCCCAACTATCCGCCAAGCCACCGAACCAGCGCGCGGTAATCAAGGTCGCAACGCCACCGCACAGATACACATAAGGCACCTGATCCGCACGTAAACCCACATTGGTTTGCATAAAGATCGTGATGTAAGGAATGACTGTGAATCCAGAGAACATCAGCAAGGCCGAAAAGCTGAAGGCCTTGAGGTGGTTCCGGTCTTGCAGCACCTCCGATATCCGGCCCCACGCAGATGCATCAGCGTGGCCCTGAAGGTGGCTATTCAATGCGGGCAGGGTCAAGAAAGCAAACACTGCAAACAGAACGCAGATGGCTGCGATCAAAAGAAACGGCATGTGCCAACCAAACTGTGCAGCCAGAAACAACCCCAGTGGAACACCAGCCACCGTAGACACCGAGAAGGAAGTCATCACAACACCCATGGCACGACCACGGCGCTCAAAAGGAATGACATCACCCACAATGGTTTGGCTCAAGGCGGACAACACCCCGCCAAAAAGACCGGCAAACACCCGCGCGACCATCAAGGCCTCGTAACTGGGCGCAATGCCGCAAGCCAAGGTGGAGAGCGCAAACAAGCTGTACAACACCAACAGCAAGCGCTTGCGATCAAACTTATCAATGTAGGTCGAGGCCAATAGGCCAGATGCGCCACCCGCCAGCGTATAGGCCGAGACCAACAGGCCGAACTGGGCATCACTGATGCGAAACAGGCTGGTCAATGCCGGCCCGAGAGGCATCATGATCATGAAGTCGAGGATGTTGGTGAACTGGATGCCCGCCAGTGTGATTAGCAGCCAGCGTTCGCGCCGGGGAGTCATAGTGAGGGGCATCGTAAAAAGAGTCGCTGGAGAACAGAATGGGCACTTACTCTAGCAGTCTGTGCGGTGCGATAATTTCCGCTTCTGAATTACCGGAGAGCACTCCTTGGAAACCTACCCTAGTCGGTAGCTTTCAACTCCCACCACTGCATCGGGGTTGAAAGCACCCAACACCCGATTGCAGCCAACATCACCTGGGAGTGAGCCATGCTCAATATCTTTACGCTCGCCAACGGGCGACTCTTTCAAGAAGAAATCGAGTCGCTGGAAGAGCTGTCCAAGTTCCACCCCATCTGGGTCGATTTGGAATCCCCTACGCTCGAAGAAAAGCGCTGGGTCAAACAGTACTACGGACTGTCGATCCCGGACGACGCGATGGACGAGGACATCGAGGAGTCCGCCCGCTTCTATGCGGAAGACAACGGTGACCTGCATATCCGCAGTGACTTTTTGATTGCCGATGACGATGAGCCCCGCACCGTCCGCGCCGCCTTTATCTTGAATTTGGTAAACGACGACCTCAAAAGCAAAGGGGTTCTTTTCTCCATCCACGATGAAGACGTCCCGGTCTTCCGGCTGCTGCGCATGCGTGCACGACGCGCCCCGGGCTTGATCGAAGACGCCAAAGAAGTCCTACTCAAGCTGTTTGACGCGGATGCGGAGTACTCGGCAGACACGCTCGAAGGCATTTACGACGAGCTGGAGAAAGTCAGCAAAAAGGTGCTGTCTGGCAACGTGACGGATGCGATTGCCGGCGAGGCACTCGGCGCCATTGCCCGGCACGAAGATTTGAGCGGCCGGATTCGCCGCAACGTGATGGACACCCGGCGCGCGGTGAGCTTCATGATGCGCAGCAAAATGCTCAATGCCGAGCAGTTTGAACAGGCGCGGCAGATTTTGCGGGACATCGACTCGCTGGACTCGCACACCGCATTTTTGTTCGACAAAATCAACTTTTTGATGGATGCGACCGTCGGTTTCATCAACATCAACCAGAACAAAACCATCAAGATCTTTTCGGTCGCCAGCGTGGCCTTGCTGCCGCCGACCTTGATCGCCAGCGTCTACGGCATGAATTTCGAGTTCATGCCGGAGCTCAGGCAAACCTGGGGCTACCCCTACGCACTCGGGCTGATGATTGCCAGCGCCGTGGTGCCGATGTGGTATTTCCACCGGCGCGGCTGGCTGCGATAAGAGCCATTTCAGCCACTAGCGCCCGCCAATCCTGCGCAAACAGCTATTATTTTTATAGCAATCGCAGCATTTTGCGTACGATAGCCATCGCATAGACACTGGCGGTCTCCCGCACGAACCGCGGGAAATCGGTGTGGGCAGCGTCATCCGCACGGTCCGAAATAGTGCGAATCGCCACGAAAGGCACCTGATAGTCTGCACAGACTTGGGCTACCGCAGCGCCTTCCATTTCCACCGCCAAAGGATGGAAGCCTGACGCGGCAGCGGCTGCCAGCAGCGCATGCACCTCACTACTGGCACTCACGAAGCGGTCACCGCTAGCGATCAGTCCACAGTGCAAGTCCGCGCGGTAGCGCCCGTCGCGCAAATCGAGCTGAACCTCGCGAACCGCCGCACACGCGGCCTCCAGCAACAAGGGATTCGCCGGAAACAAGGATTGGCCCGTCAATGGAATCTCGTAACGGGGGAACAGCGGGGAGGCGTCCATATCGTGCTGCAAATAGTGGCTGCCGACCACCACATCACCCACCGCCACCCCGGGCCCGGTACCGCCGGCGACCCCGGTAAACACCATCCGCTGGACGCCCCACTTGGCAATCAGTGCGGTGGCGGTCAGGGCCGCCGCCACTTTGCCGATGCGGGACAGCGTCAGCACGACCTCCTGCCCGTCCAGAAGCCCCAACCAGAAAGTGCGCCCGGCGTGCTCCACGCACTCCACCCGGGTCATGCACTCCACCAAGCCGGCCTGCTCCTCGGCCAAGGCACTCAGAATAGCGATCAAGGGGCTTACTTATCCCGCAGCTCGCGGCGCAAAATTTTGCCGACCGGCGTTTTGGGGAGATCTGTCCGGAACTCCACCACTTTGGGCTGTTTGTAGCCGGTGAGGTTCTCTTTGCAGAAAGCGCGCACGTCTTCTTCGCTCAGATTGGGGTCTTTTTTGACGATCACCAACTTCACGGCTTCGCCGGTTTTGGCATCTGCCACACCAACACAGGCGCACTCCAACACACCGGGGATCTGGGTGACCACATCTTCAAGCTCGGTGGGGAACACGTTAAACCCGCTCACCAGGATCATGTCTTTTTTGCGGTCTACGATTTTGAAGAAACCGCGGGCGTCGACCACCCCGATGTCACCGGTTTTAAAGTAGCCATCGGGCGTCATGACCTTGGCCGTCTCGTCCGGCCGCTGCCAATAACCCGCCATCACTTGCGGGCCTTTGATGGCAATCTCTCCACTCTGCCCTTGCGCGACCTCTACGCCCTCATCATCCAAGAGCTTCATGTAGGTGCTGGGCAAAGGCACACCGATCGTGCCGGTGAATTCCGTGGAGGTAATCGGGTTGCAACTCACGGTGGGCGAGGTCTCGCTCAGGCCGTACCCTTCGCAAATGGGGCAGCCAGTCTTGTCAAACCACAGCTTGGCCACACCACTCTGCACTGCGGTGCCGCCACCCACTGCAACTTTCAAATGGCTCCAGTCCACCTTGTTGAAGTCGGGGTGATTGGCCAATCCATTGAACAGGGTGTTCACCGCAGGCAGGCTGTGGATAGTGTGCTTGGATAGCTCTTTCAGTACCCCCGGAATGTCACGCGGGTTCGGAATCAAAATGAGTTTACCGCCGGTACGGACCGACAGCATCATGCCCACCGTAAAGGCGAACACATGGTAGAGCGGCAAGGCACACACCGTGGTGGGCTGCTGATCGGCGGGCACCTTGGCCATGGCCGGTGCATACCAGGCCTCTGACTGCAATGCATTGGCGATGACGTTGCGGTGCAAGAGCACCGCACCTTTGGACACTCCGGTCGTACCGCCGGTGTACTGCAGGACCGCCACATCGTCCGCCTTGATTTCGGGCTTTTTGAAGGGCGCTTTGGTGCCACGGGCAATGGCCTCGTTGAAACGCACTGCATCCGGCAGGCTGAAAGACGGCACCATCTTTTTGACGTTGCGGACCACGTAGTTCACCATGGTGCCCTTGAGCAGACCCAAGCGGTCCCCCATCGAGCACAAGACCACGTGCTTGACCGGCGTAGCAGCGATGCACTTCTCTAGAGTGTGGGCAAAGTTCTCAATGATGACGATGGCCTTAGAGCCGGAGTCCTTGAGTTGGTGCTCCAACTCACGGGCGGTGTAGAGCGGGTTCACATTCACCACGACAAAACCAGCCCGCAAAATGGCGGCTACCGCAATTGGGTACTGCGGCACATTGGGCATCATGATGGCGACCCGGTCGCCCTTGCTCAGGCCCAGGCCTTGCAGGTACGCGGCAAACGCCAAGCTCAAACTATCGGTCTGACCGAAAGTGACATCTTTGCCCATGAAGTTGTAGGCCACGCGGCTTTCGTATTTGCGAAAGCTTTCTTCCAGCAACGCCACCAAGGAGGAGTATTTGGCAGGGTCGATGTCAGCAGGCACACCTTGTGGGTAGCTGCCGAGCCAAACGCGTTCAGTCATGTCTTGTGTCTCCGGTCAATTTTTATGCAGCCTGCTATTTTGATGCAGACGAACAAGCCCGCCCACGGTGTTTACCTTAGGCGGGCTGTACTTAGGCGTGCGCCTCTATTCGATGGCTTTACCCATGTCCTCAACGACCTTCTTGGCGTCGCCGAACACCATCATGGTCTTATCCATGTAGAACAACTCGTTGTCCAAGCCGGCATAACCCGCGGCCATGGAGCGCTTGTTCACGATGATGGTCTTGGCCTTGTAGGCCTCCAGAATCGGCATGCCGTAAATCGGGCTGCCCTTGATGTGGGCAGCAGGGTTCACCACGTCGTTGGCGCCTAGGATGATGGCCACATCCGCTTGGCCGAATTCGCCGTTGATGTCTTCCATCTCAAACACCTGGTCGTAGGGCACTTCAGCTTCCGCCAGCAGCACGTTCATGTGGCCCGGCATACGGCCCGCTACCGGGTGGATGGCGTATTTGACGGTGATGCCCTTCTCGGTGAGCTTGGCAGCCAGTTCTTTGACGGCGTGCTGAGCGCGGGCTACAGCCAGGCCGTAGCCGGGCACGATCACCACGGTTTCAGCATTGCCCAACACAAAGGCGGCGTCGTCTGCGCTGCCGCTTTTGACGGAGCGCTGTACCGCGGCACCTGCCGGGCCGGCTGAGGCCTCGCCGCCGAAGCCGCCCAGAATCACGTTGAAGAACGAGCGGTTCATCGCCTTGCACATGATGTAACTCAGAATGGCGCCGCTGGAGCCAACCAGAGATCCAGCAATGATGAGCATGCTGTTGTTCAAGCTGAAACCGATGCCCGCTGCCGCCCAGCCGGAGTAGCTATTGAGCATGGACACCACCACCGGCATGTCGGCACCGCCGATGGGGATGATGATGAGAACGCCCATCACGAAACTGAGCGCCAGCATCACAAAAAACGCAGTCCAGTTTTCAGTGAAGGCAAACATCAAACCCAAGCCCAGAGTGGCAAGACCCAACACCAGATTGAGCTTGTGCTGACCGGCGAACTGCACTGGTGCGCCCTGGAACAAGCGGAACTTGTATTTGCCGCTGAGCTTGCCGAATGCAATGACCGAGCCGCTGAAGGTGATGGCGCCAATGGCCGCACCCAAGAACAACTCGAAGCGGTTGCCGGTGGGGATGGCCTCGCCCTTGGCCGCAATGCTGAAGGCCCAAGGCTCTGCCACCGCCGCCACCGCGATGAACACCGCGGCCAAGCCGATCATGCTGTGCATGAAGGCCACGAGCTCGGGCATTTTGGTCATCTCCACGCGCTTGGCCATCAGCGTGCCGGCGGTGCCACCTACCAGCAAGGCGCCTAGCACCCAGGCCATGCCGGTCATGCCGTCTTGGCCTAGTTGCCCTGCGAGTTTGAAGATCAAGGCGCCGGTCGTGAAGACGGCCACGCCCATACCCACCATGCCAAACACATTGCCGCGAATGGAAGTGGTCGGGTGCGACAGGCCTTTGAGCGCCTGAATAAAGCAGACGCTGGCAAAAAGATACAACAGGGTGACGAGGTTCAGGCTCATTCTTTGGCTCCGGATTCTTTGCCTACGGCCGCTTCGCTTAACTTGCCCTGCGGCAAGTTAGCCTTCGCCGAAACGCCTTTCGGCGTTTTCTTCTTGAACATTTCCAACATGCGGCGAGTCACCATGAAGCCGCCGAACACATTCACCGCAGCAAGCGCGACCGCCAACACGCCCATGGTTTTACCCAGGCCTGTTTCCGTCAGTGCAGCGGCCAGCATGGCCCCCACAATGACGATGGCGGAAATGGCGTTGGTTACGGCCATCAAGGGGGTGTGGAGTGCGGGTGTCACGGTCCAGACCACGTGGTAACCCACGTAGATGGCCAGCACAAAGATGATCAGGTTCAGGATGGTGGGGGAAACCATTTCCATGGTGTCGCTCCTTAAGTAAGGGTGGATTCGGGGATATGCGTCAACACGAGCCTGTGCAGTGGCGCTTACTTGCGGCGCACTTCGCCGCCTTGGGTCACCAGGCAGGCTGCCACGATGTCGTCTTCGAGGTCGATATGCAAAGCGCCTTCTTTGTTGAGGATCAACTTCAAGAAATCCAACACGTTTCGCGCATAGAGGGACGAAGCATCTGCCGCCACCAGTGCTGGCAGGTTGGTTTCGCCGATCAGGGTGACGCCATGTTTGACGACGGTTTTGTCAGCCTCGGACAGCGGGCAGTTGCCTCCGCCATTCGGACCTTTGCCCGCGGCGATGTCCACAATCACCGAACCGGGCTTCATGGACTTGACCATGTCCTCGGTGATCAGGGTGGGAGCTGCGCGACCGGGGATGAGCGCGGTGCTGATCACCACATCGGCCTGCGCCACGCGCTTGGCAACTTCAGCTTTCTGGCGGTCCAGCCAGCTTTGGGGCATGGGTTTGGCGTAACCGCCCACGCCTACAGCGGCTTCTTTTTCTTCATCGGTCTCGTAAGGAACGTCGATGAACTTGCCCCCCAAGGACTCGACTTGCTCCTTAACGCTGGGGCGCACATCGGAGGCCTCGATCACCGCCCCGAGGCGCTTGGCGGTGGCAATCGCCTGCAAACCGGCCACGCCGACCCCCAAGATCACCACGCGGGCAGCCTTCACCGTACCTGCGGCCGTCATGAGCATCGGGAAGAAGCGCTGATATTTGTCGGCCGCCATCATCACGGCTTTGTAGCCGGCGATGTTGGCCTGGCTGGAGAGCACATCCATGCTTTGTGCACGGGTGGTGCGGGGTGCGGCCTCGAGGGCATACGCATTGAGCTTGGCGGCTGCCAAGCGCTGCAGGCCTTCTGCATCAAACGGATTGAGCATGCCCACCAAGGTGGCACCAGCCGTCATCAACGCGGCTTCTGCCTCCGTAGGGGTACGAACCTTGAGGACCAGGTCACAGCTGAGCGCACCCGCCGCATCGGTGATGTCGGCGCCTGCAGCCACATAGGCCTCGTCCGTCACACTGGCCGCCACACCGGCACCGCTTTGGATACGAACCGTGTGCCCTTGGGATTTCAGCTTTTTGACTGTTTCCGGGGTCACGGCAACTCGGGTCTCGCCCGCTAGTGTTTCAGCGGGTACGCCTATCTGCATGCGGCTCTCCTATAAAGGTTGGATTCAAGCTGTCAGCAAGCTTACATGAGTTTCCCTGCATTCAATAGGGCTAAAGTTGCGAGTTTCGCCAAAGACTTTTGCGCTAAATGCACATAATCCGCCATGACTGAACGATGGAAACCCAGTGTGACAGTGGCCGCGGTAATTGAACGCGACGGACGCTTCTTGTTGGTCGAGGAGCACACCCCAGAGGGCCTGCGGCTCAACAATCCGGCTGGCCATCTGGACCCGGGGGAATCGCCCGCGCAAGGCTGCGTGCGTGAGACGCTGGAAGAAACCGCCCACCTCTTGGAGCCCACCGCCTTGGTGGGCGTGTACCTCTCGCGGTTTGTGAGATCCAGCGCAAGCGGTACTGAAGACATCACCTACGTGCGGTTTGCTTTTTGCGGAACGGTCGGTCCAGCCATTGACGGGCGCACCTTGGATGCCGGCATCGTCAGAACCTTATGGCTCACGCCCGAAGAGGTTCGCGCCAGCCAAGAACGGCATCGCAGCCCCCTGGTCCTGCAGTGCATGGAAGACTACCTGCGCGGTCAACGATTCCCTTTGTCCTTGGTGTACAGCGACCCCAGCCTGCAAGGCGCGCGAGAAATGCTACAAAAATCATAGCTAGGCGCGCATACTAAATGTGCGCTAGAGGCCTTTTTTATCATCAAAACTCCATACGCCTCTGCCGACTAAAATGCAGCCATGAGCAAGCAACGAATTGTGGTGGGACTGAGCGGCGGCGTCGACTCTGCGGTCACGGCCCACCTGTTAAAGCAACAAGGCCATGAGGTCGTCGGCATTTTCATGAAAAACTGGGAGGACGATGACGACAGCGAATATTGCTCCTCCAACATCGACTTCGTGGATGCCGCGGCCGTGGCCGATGTGCTGGGCATTGAAATCGAACACGTCAACTTTGCAGCCGAATACCGTGACAGAGTGTTTGCAGAGTTCTTGCAGGAGTACCAGGCCGGGCGCACGCCCAACCCGGACATTCTGTGTAACGCGGAAATCAAGTTCAAGGCGTTTTTAGACCACGCCATGCGCTTGGGTGCCGAAAAAATTGCGACAGGTCACTACGCCCGGGTGCGCCTCAACGAGGCCAGCGGCCAACATGAGTTACTCAAAGGCTTGGACCCCGCCAAGGACCAGAGCTACTTTTTGCACCGGCTGAATCAGGCGCAATTGTCCAAAACGCTGTTTCCTGTAGGTGAGCTTCATAAAACCGAAGTGCGCCGGATTGCAGACGACATCGGGCTGCCCAATGCCAAGAAGAAAGACTCTACGGGCATTTGCTTCATCGGAGAGCGCCCTTTCCGCGACTTCTTGAATCGCTACATTTCCAAAGAGCCCGGGCCGATCAAAAACCCCAAAGGCCACACCATCGGCGAGCATGTAGGCCTGTCGTTCTACACCCTGGGCCAGCGCCAGGGCTTGGGCATTGGTGGCATCAAGGCCAAAGGTGCGCAGCGCGGCGGAGGCGACCACAACCCGTGGTTTGTGGCGCGCAAGGATTTGGACAACAACACCTTGTGGGTCGTTCAGGGCCATGACCACCCCTGGTTACTGTCAGACAGCTTGTCGGCGCTGAATGCAAGTTGGGTTGCAGGCACCCCGCCGGCCCCGCAAACTGCAGGGGCAAAAACACGCTATCGCCAAGCCGATGCACCCTGCACATTCCATGCCGATGGACCGGCCACATTCGCATTGCAGTTTTCGCAAGCGCAATGGGCCGTGACGCCGGGACAATCCGCGGTGCTGTACCACGGCGAGGTCTGTTTGGGGGGGGGCGTGATTGAGCAAGCCTCTGCACTGACGAGGTGATACCCTGCCGCACGGCAATCACTCCAACAAATATTCGCAAAAATCAGGGCTTTTTTGCCTTCGGAATTTGCAGTTGCAGTGCTAGTATGAACTCGCTTGGGCGCACGCTCTAGCCCACCCGTTACCTTGAGGATGTGCCTGTTATGTTTCACGTGCTGAGAAATGAAGATGGCTCGATTGCCTCGCTCGCTCGCACGGAAAGACCCGGCGGCGAACTGCTTCCGGATGACCACCCGGCGATTCAGGCGTTCCTGAAAGGTAGCGGGAACGTATCCAGCTTCAGCGAGGCGGACGCAGAGTTTGTGCGGGTTCTGGAAGACCTGATCGACACCCTGATTGTGAAAAACATCATCCGGCACACCGATCTCCCCGTCGCCGCACAACAGAAAATCACCCGTCGCAAGGGCCTGCGCAATCGAATGCAAGGCGCTCTGAATCTATTGGACGATGACCAACGTATTATTTGAATGACTGTGCAATTGCCCACCTCCGCCGTAATCACGCCGCCCCCCAACAGTGGCTGGCGCATCAGTGAGCACAGCACCCACGTCGATCCTTTGCTGGATAGTTTGGTTTCGCTAGCGCGGATCTACGGGATCACGACGACACAAGCCGCTGTGTCAGCGGGTCTCCCCCTGGAAAACAACCTGATCACCCCGGCGCTGTTTCCCCGCGCTGCGGCCCGGGCAGGGCTGACTGCCCGCTTGGCGCGACGCAAGCTAGACGATCTGCGCCCCGGACTCTTGCCGGTCATTTTGCTTTTGCAAAACAAACAGGCCTGCGTGTTCCTGGAATGGGTGGAAACCGATCAAGCGCGTGTGCGTTTTCCGGAAAGCGGCGAGTCGGGTGACGTGATCAGTCGCAAGGATTTGGAGGCTTTGTTTTCGGGCGTGGTGTTCTTTGTCCGCCCGGTATTCAAATTTGATCCACGAACCCCCGCCACCGGTGAGCTCAAATCCAAGCATTGGTTCTGGAGCGTGGTATTCCAGAATTGGCGCTTGTACCGGGACAGCTTGATTGCAGCACTGCTGATCAACCTATTTGCGCTGGCCATGCCGATGTTTTCGATGACGGTGTATGACCGCGTCGTCCCCAACCGTGCGGAAGAAACGCTCTGGGTGCTCACGGTAGGTGTCATTCTCATGATGCTGTTTGATACGGTGCTGCGGACGATGCGTGCCTATATATTGGACACGGCCGGCAAGCGGATTGACGTAACACTGTCTGCGCGCATCATGGAGCGGGTGCTTGGCTTGAAGATGTCTGACCGGCCAGCGTCGGTCGGGTCTTTTGCCGCCAACCTCCGGGCGTTTGAGTCTGTTCGCGACTTTGTGGCCTCGGCCACGATCACGACGATTGTCGACCTGCCCTTTGTGCTGGTGTTCTTCCTGGCGCTGATCTGGATCTCGCCCTGGCTGGCGATACCCCCGCTTGTCTGCATCGTGCTGTTATTGATCGTATCCCTGATAACCCAGCGCAAGATGCAAGAGCTGGTCGAAACCTCTCAACGGGCCACATCCCAGCGAAACGCGACCTTGGTAGAGAGCCTTGTGGGTATTGAAACCATCAAATTCATGGTGGCGGAAAGCAGCTTTCAGCGGCAGTGGGAGCAGAGCACCGTGTTCTTGGCGCAAACCAGCACAAAGCTGAAACTGCTGTCCAACGGAACCATGAATTTTGCACAGGCCATGCAGCAATTGGTGTCTGTCACCAGCATCATCGTGGGGGTGTATTTGTTGATTGCCAACCAGGTCAGCATGGGCGCCATCATTGCGGCGTCCATGTTGGCGGGTCGCGCGATGGCGCCATTTGGTCAGGTCGCAGGCCTTTTGTTGCAGTACCACAGCGCAAAAAGCGGCTTGGCGTCGGTAGACATGCATATGCAACAGCAACCCGAAAGAAGTGAAGACACCGCGTACCTTCACCGGGGCAGCTTTCAAGGCACCATCGAGTTCAAAAATGTGAGCTTTACCTACCCGGGGCAGCAGCAATCGGTATTGAGTAATGTCACGTTCAAAATCCAGGCTGGCGAGAAGGTGGCCTTCATTGGGCGCATTGGGTCGGGCAAATCCACGATCCAAAGACTGATTTTGGGTCTGCAGCAACCGACTGAGGGGGCAATCCTGATCGATGGCATCGACGCGCGGCAGATTGATCCTGCCGAGCTACGCCGGGCCGCAGGCTTCGTATCGCAAGACGTGAGCCTCTTTTACGGCACTTTGAAAGAAAACATTGCTCTGGGAGCACCTTTTGCAGACGACCAAGACATTCTGGCTGCAGCTGAAGTGGCAGGAGTCACAGAGTTTGCCAACAAGCACCCCAAAGGCTTTGACATGACCATCGGCGAGCGGGGTGAGTCCCTCTCAGGCGGGCAGCGGCAAGCCGTCGGCATTGCACGAGCCGTTCTCAATGACAGTCCGATGCTGCTTCTCGATGAGCCCAGCAGTGCGATGGACCACCAGAGCGAAGACGCCTTGAAGAGTCGCCTGAAGCGGTTCTGTACCGGTAAAACCATGGTGCTGGTCACGCACAGGACCTCGCTGCTTGAGTTGGTGGACCGGCTGATCGTGATCGATAGCGGCAAGATCGTCGCAGATGGCCCCAAGGCACAGGTGGTGGAAGCACTGCAAAGTGGCCGTATCGGGAGGGCTGCTTGATGGATACCCCACCCAAAGAAAAAGCTTGGTGGACGCGGTTGTGGGAGCGCGTCTACGGCTTCTGCTCCCCCGCACTAGACCGGGCGTTGGACCTCACGGCCGCAAAAAAAGCGAGCCTCGACAGCGACTTCGACGCCAGCGCAGACTGGGCCATCGCAGAGCAAACGCCCCATGGGGCCAGAATAGTGGTCTGGCTTAGTGCATTGACGGTCGCCGTTTTGCTTGTGTGGGCTGCATTGGCTGAACTCGATGAAGTCACCCGCGGCGAAGGCAAAGTGATTCCGTCACGGCAAATTCAGATTTTGCAAAGCCTGGATGGCGGCATCGTCTCCGAGATATTGGCCAGAGAAGGTCAAGTGGTCAAAACCGGCGACCTTTTGCTAAAGGTGGACCCGACACGGATGGTGTCTTCCCTGCGTGAAAACCAGTCGCAATACTTGTCTCTATTGGCGAAGGCTGCCCGCCTGAAGGCTCTGGCGGAAGGCTCGCGGTTTGCCCCCCCTGAAGAAGTACTCAAAGAGGCGCCGTTGCTGGTCGAGCAGGAGCGGGCCCTGTATGAATCCCGCCGTGCCGAATTGGATGCGACGGTCGGGGTGGCGCGTCAACAATCCTCTCAACGATCGCAAGAATTGATCTCTGTGCGCGCACGGCGAGAGCAAGCAGCCCAGAGCTTTACGCTTACCGCCCGTGAGTTGGAGCTCACACGCCCGCTGGTCAAGTCCGGCGCTGTGTCTGACGTGGAGCTTTTGCGTTTGGAACGGGATGTCGCCCGGTACCGGGGTGAAAGAGACAGTGCGAACTCGGATATTCCACGGCTGGAATCCGCTGTTGCCGAATCCAACCGAAAAATCCAGGAAGTGGAATTGACCTTCCGTAACATTGCGCGTTCTGAACTGAGTGAAACCAGTGCAAAACTGAGTGCCTTGTCTGAAGGCAGCACTGCACTTGAAGACCGCGTCAAACAAACCGAAATTCGATCGCCGGTAAACGGCACAGTCAAACAATTGCGCGTCAACACCGTGGGAGGGGTCGTACAACCCGGCAAAGACCTGATTGAGCTTGTCCCCTCTGACGACGCACTACTACTCGAGGCGCGCGTGTTGCCCAGAGATATCGCATTCTTGCGCCCTGGACAAAAGGCATTGGTCAAGTTCACCGCTTATGACTTTGCCGTCTATGGCGGGCTGGAGGCAACCCTCGAACAGATCAGCGCGGATAGCGTTATTGACGAAAAAGGAAATGCCTTCTTTGTGGTCAAAGTTCGTACGCTCGCCACCACCATCGGGCAAAAAAACCTGCCTATCATCCCTGGAATGGTGGCGGAGGTCGACATTCTCACGGGAAAAAAGTCAGTGCTTGCTTACTTGATGAAGCCCATCCTGCGAGCCAAGTCCAACGCAATGACTGAACGATGAGACAAAACTCTGCCCCCCTACTCGTCAGCAGTGATCCAGGCCTGCTTAAGCACTGGCGGAGTGCGCTAGGCATCGAGTCGCCGATTGAGCTCGGCAGTTTCGCGGCTTTGAAAGACTTGGTGCGTCGAACTGGTGACATCGTCTGGTTGGATTTGGCAGTGGCCGATATTCCCCCGTGGTCGGCCCCTGTTTGGAACGAGCTGCTGCAACAGAAAAAGCTGAAGATACTGGCCGCCAGCTCTTATCCCAAGGACGATGAGGCCATGATCGCGCTGGATAGAGGATGTGCGGGCTACTGCCATGCGTTCGCAGATCCGGAAACGCTTCTTCAGGTCCACCAGGTGACTTCGGCCGACCATGTGTGGATCGGGCAACAACTGATGCAGCAATTGATCCAACGGGCCAATAGCGCAATGCCGACGAATAAACCGGTCCCGACTCATTGGGCAGAACAACTGACCTCACGGGAGCGGGAAATCGCATCCCTCGCCGCACATGGTGCAACCAACGCGGTGATTGCAGCCCAATGCGACATCACCGAACGAACGGTCAAAGCGCATTTGAGCGCTGTCTTTGAAAAGCTGAGCGTTACGGACCGCCTGCAACTTGCGTTAAAAGTTCACGGGATCCAATAATTTTCGAAAACCTGTACTCCGGGACAATAGCTAAGACAGTTCAAAGGCTCTACATTGGTCAGTATTCAATGCTGATTCTGGAGTTTTTGACATGGCTACATCCCAAGTTTCCGCCCAAGCCCGTGGCGTCGTCGTAATTTTGCAAGGCAACGCATGGGTCGTATCTCCGGACGGAACTAAGCGTGCCATCAAGGTCGGCGACGAAATCCAAGAGGGTCAAGTCGTCATCACCGAGAACGGGACTCGCTTAGAGTTGGCTTTGCCCAATGGGCAAGCCATCAGCTTGGAAGCTGGCAGAGAGCTGTTAATTGACGCCAACCTGCTGGGATTGAGCCCAACCGATGCCACTGAAGCCGCCTTACGGGACCTGAATAGCGGTTCAGCAGCCATTGAACAAATCATCGCGTCAGGCGGAGACCTGAGCACACAACTTGAAGCGACTGCAGCAGGCCTCTCTGGAGGTGATGCCAACGACTCTCATAGCTTCGTCCGCGTCATGCGGATCAATGAGTCCTTGGGTACCGCATCCGTTGATCGCGGAGCAGATACCCAAGAAACCGTCTTTGGGCAAGAGAACGCCGCCACGCCTGCGGCACCAAGCATTGCCAGTGTCAGCAGTCCTGTACAGACTGAAGGCAATGTCCTAGTTTTCAGTGTCGCGCTCAATGCAAGTTCCTCAGTGTTTGCGACCTTTTCGTTCAATCTGGGTGGGGGCTCGGCAATCAGCTCGGATTACGGAAGTCCGACATTCAGCAATGGGGTCACGTTCGACCCCATTGGAAAAACGATTTCGGTTCCGCCAGGCGTAATTGGTTTTACCGTTTCTGTACCGACCACGAATGATTCCGTCTTCGAGGGCAATGAAAGTGTTCCTATCGAGATCGGCGGAGTCACTGGCACCGGAACAATATTGGACAACGATGCCCCTTCCCTGGTCATCACCGGCCCCGCAACCGTCAACGAAGCCG
>DAINNP010000027.1:0-15694 GCA_036735785.1 Rhodoferax sp.
CTGGTCAGCGGGCGCAGGGTGGCGAGTTTGGCGGCGTAGCGGCCGTCCAGCGGAGAGAGGGCGGAAATGGCGGAGAAGGTCATTCCCCGATTGTAGGTTGTGCGCCACTGCAATGACCGCAGGGTGTGGGGGCAGGCCCCGCTGGATAGAATCAAGCGCTAGTTAACTGCAAAGCGCTCATGAAACTCATCGGATCCACCTCAAGCCCCTTCGTTCGTAAAGTTCGTGTTGTGATGGCGGAGAAGAAACTTGATTACGTCTTGATTCACGAAGACGTTTGGGCTGCTGACACACGCATTGCCGAATCCAACCCACTGGGCAAAGTCCCTTGCCTGATCATGGAGGGTGCCGAGGCGCTGTTTGATTCCCGCGTGATCGTGGAGTACTTGGATACCCTGTCCCCTGTCGGTAAATTGATTCCCACCGTGGGTCGCGAGCGCGCTGAGATCAAGACCTGGGAGGCCTTGGCTGATGGACTCATGGAAGCCGCAGTCCTCGCCCGCCTAGAGGCTGCATGGGCGGGCCGCGCGCCCGCCGAGCGTAGCCAAGCCTGGATTGACCGGCAGCTGCTCAAGATTCACGAAGCACTCAAAGCCATGGAACGTGGCCTGTCCGATAAGCCGTTCTGCGCTGGCATTCACCTTACCCTGGCGGATTTGGCCGTGGGTTGTGCACTTGGCTACCTTGATTTCCGTTTCCCCGAAATCGCTTGGCGCAATGAACACGCCAGCTTGGCCAAATTATTTGACAAGCTTTCGCAGCGGCCAAGCTTCGCTGACACCTTGCCTGCCTAAGCCCCGCGCGGCTTTCTGGCCGAAAACGGCCCGGAAGCCGCATGTTTACAACGAATTACAACAATACACTCGCCAAAAAGCGCATGATTCTTTACAGTTGCGCACATCATGAAGACGTACAACACTGTCTATAGATGCCGCGAGTGTGGTGCCACAAGCTACCAGAGAGTGCTGGAGCGCTCAGCCAATGGTTCGCTGCAAGCCACCGGCGAATACAAGTGCACCGGTTGCCGCAATGTTTTTGCTTCTTTGCGTGATTGGTGGCAGCCACGTCCCCCTATGGATTTTCAAAGCAGCAAGATTTCGGCGCTTGAAGCCGGGATGCGCTAACTACGCTCAGCTGTTGGCTCTTTTTTTGAGCCAACGCATCAGGCTTCCTACGAGCGGCAGCTTCTCGTACAGCTCTTCAGCCGCATCCCAATAGTCGCGATGTAGGCAGACAAGGCTTGTGTCATCAAACACCAGGTGGCTGGCGCCGAGAATGACCTGTTCGGAGTCTGTATCAAACCGCCGGAATTTGAATCGGAATTCCCAAGTCAAGAAGCATTGGCTCCCTTGGAGGATTCGCTCGGTGACGACGAACCGGGGCCTTTCCAGCGCCACAAACATGTGCTGAAAGATGCGCTCAATGGGGTCCAAGCCGGTGACATCGTTAAACGGATCCTTAAAGCGGGCGTTTGTCGAATAGATGGTCCGTAAGTCCACAACCGTTTCGGGCGTCAGCCCTTCAAAAAACTCCACTACTCGAGTAACTGCGGGCGAGTTGTTTGCTGCGGGCGTTTGAGGCGTGTTCATACGGTGATCCGTCGCACCAAGGCAAAAAACACACGATCTGGCAGCAGCCGCAAGAGCTGCATCCAGAGTGTGAATCGCTTCGGAAAGTGAATGTCAAACTGGCCGCGTGCCCAACCCCGCAACATGGCCTGGGCTGCTTCTGCCGGCGTAATGAGGGCTGGCATGGAGAACTGGTTGTTGGCGGTCAGTGGCGTTTGCACAAAGCCCGGACTGATAAGTGACACCCCCACGCCCCGATTACGCAAATCAAGGTACAGCGTTTCGGCCAGGTTGATCATTGCGGCCTTGGTGGGGCCGTAGGCAAGGCTGTTGGGCAAGCCACGGTAGCCGGCTACGCTGCCGACCAGGCTGATGTGGCCATGGCCTTGGGCCAGGAGGGCTGGAATCACGGCGTGTAATAACTGCAGCGCACCGATGTAGTTCACTTGCAGGTGTCGCTCCATATCAACAACGTCCATGGAAAAAGCGCGCATGGCGTTGTAGTGACCTGCGCAATAGACCACGCAGTCCAAGGGTCCCATCGCCAGCACATCGCGTGCGGCGGACTCCACGCCCGCTGCATCCGACACATCGAGGGGGAGTGCATAGCTGCCCGGGTGACGATCTACAAAGGCCTGTAGCGCATCTCGCTTGCGGGCGGATACGGTCACGATCGCGCCTTGTGCATGCAGGGCCGAGGCAGTGGCCTCACCTATTCCTGTTGAGGCACCCACCAGCCACACCCGTTTACCGGCCCAGTCGGTCATGCGGGGGTTGAGCGATTCCCATAAAGAAGGCCAGGCTGTAGTGGCTGCTTGCGGGGGGGCTTTGTTGCCGTTCCCAGCGCTTGCAAAGTGATTTTTGGACATAGATCAGCGCCGTGTGAATGAGAGAGTGACCTCTCCCAACTTCACGCCAAATTTGCTCATGGTGGCTTTGTTGAGCATGACTTTGTCCGTCATCAGGTACATCCAGTCATCAAATCTCACTTCGTAGACGCTTCCGTCCACCGGCAAACTCAGCGTGTAGGTCCAGTAAAACGCGTTGCCACGCGCCTGGCCCTGCGCAACGCCAATGACGTCGTCGGCTGTCCCCGTGTAGCGGCCGTCTGCCAGGCGGGTCAGGCGCCAGATCCGTTTCTGCTTGCTGCCGTCCGAGTATGTGAAGTCTTCATCGAGCACCCCTTGATCCCCCTGCCAGCTGCAGTTCATCACGACAGTGAAGCGCTTGACAACGCTGCCCGAACGGTCAGTGAAGACGCCGTATGCGTCCAGGGTGCCGTTGAAGTAGTCTTTGAGGTCCAGCGTGGGTTTGTCGTTGCGGTATTGGTCAATGGATTGGGAGGCACAACCCCCCAAGGCCAACAAACTGCCGGTGGCAGCCGTAAGAAGTAAGCGTCGTTTCATGGCGACCTCCGCAAAATGAGGGTGTAGAGCAGTCCTGCGGCGATTGCTTTAAGGCCACAGGGCAAGAGACAGTAAGCCACAGTCAGGGCATTGAGGGCGACCGGGTCCCTGGCGCCGGGCGCGTAGCCCCACCACGCAAGTGCGGGCAGCGCCACACCTGCAGCCAGTGCCAGGTTGAGCTTGGTGACAAAGTTCCACCAACCAAAGTAGGCCCCTTCAGATTGCCCCTGATCCCCTTGCCGCGCGATGAGTCCAGCGAGCAGCGCGCCGGGGATCGTGAGGTCAGTTCCCAGTGCAATGCCTGATAGGGCACACACCAGCACAAAAGGCACGGTATCGCCTGCGCCGAGTTGGGAGGCAAAGATGAAGACTGCAATCGATAGCAACATTCCACACAGCCAGGTGCGCGCCAGCCCGATTCGGGCGACCACTTTGAGCCACAGGGGAATGGTGACAGCAGCAGAAATAAAGTAGCTGCCTAGAAACAGGGGTTCGTGTGCAGGTGCGGCTTGCAAGCGGTCTTGCACAAAAAACAAAATCAGGGTGGCGGGTATTGCGCTGGCGATTCCGTTCACCACAAACACGGCGAGCAGTGCCCGGAAGTCCGCACGGGCCAAGGGGCGCCACACGGATTGCTTGGATTTCGTGCCTGTTGCATGGCTCGCCATAGGTAGGGCTTGCGGCTTGGGGGCACGAGTCCACAGCCACCATCCCATGCTAATTGCTATAAAAAATATAGCGGTAGTCACAGGTAAACCAAGGGCTGTGGGCGCAATTGCTGCAGTAATCACGCCAGCCAGGCCCAGGCCTTCCCTCCATGCCACAACCTGACTGCGATAGTGCTCGTTTCCACCCAGCATCGCTCCCCAGCTTTGGTGGCTGATACTCAAAAAGCTGTAAGCGAGATAAGTCACCAGCAGCGTACCCGCCGCCCAGACCAGCAAAAGCTGGGGATCGCTCACCATGGGAAAAAACAGTCCATAAAACCCGGCGCCCAGCAGCGCGCACGCCACCGCTGCCCGTTTCAGGAGTGTGCTGGCGCCGCGTTGGTAGAGGGCATCGCTCCAGCGTCCCAGCAGAGGGTCAAAAAACGCGTCAAGCAAGCGGGCGAAAAGCAGGACACCGCCGAGCGCTGCCATCGAGACGCCGAACGTCTTCGCATAGTGATTAGGCAGCACCACATACAGGGGGAGTGCAACGAAAGCCAATGGCAAACCCATCATCCCGTAGCGCAAGCCCTGCCGGATGCTTAAGGCGTCTGAATGGCTCATGACTTCAAACCCGCTAACAGCTCAGCGCGCAAGCGAGGTTCGCTCGTGCGGTCTGACAACCAGATGCCAAAAAAGAGCCTGCTGAACTCGGCATCTGCCACGGTGGCGCGCATTTGCCCGTTGTACCAAAAGCGAGTGCCTGCGTTCACCATCTGCAAGCCTGTGATGCGATCGCCGGTGCTGACATTCGGAAAAATGCCCGTCATGGTGGTGAGCCACGTTGCAGCGGTGTCGTCTGCAATGGGGCCGTTGCGTTTCATTTCCTCCAGCGAGCGCTGGGCAATCGCGGCTCCCTTCAGGTCTCGCTGGTAGGTCAGCTCCAGTGCCAGCGGATGCTGCCAGTAAGTGGCAAGTTGAAAGCGCGGGTGAACCCACAAGCGCGCATCACACACCGAGAAGCCGAAATACCGCATGCGTGCGCTGCCCGCAAGCACCGCATCGGGCAGTTCGCGGCTGATTTCTGCGGGGGCGGGCGCGCCGTTGGCCAAGGCTTGGTGCGTGAGGCTTTCCCACCCTGTGATTGCTCCTCCCGCGAGAATGTGACGGCGTTGCATAGCGCTGGTACCGTGTGTTGCTTACGCCGGCTTGCGCAGTGTGTACTGCACTACGTCGATATTGTTTTCCAGGAAGGCGGCCTCGCAATAGCAGAGGTAGAACTCCCAGATCCGCATAAAGCGCTCGTCAAATCCCTTGGACAACACATCCGTGCGCTTGCTCAGGAAGGCGTCGCGCCAGCGCTTGAGTGTTTCCGCATAGTCATGTCCGAAAGAGAGTTCATTCACTACCTCCAAGCCTGCGGCACGCGCTTGGGCACGGAATTCACGCGGACAAGGCAGGCAACCGCCAGGGAAGATGTATTGCTGGATGAAGTCCGTCGAGTGGATGTAACGCTCAAACAAGCCATCATCGATCACGATGCTTTGGATACAAGCGCGCCCGCCGGCCTTTAGCTTGCCAGCTACGGTTGCGAAATAGGTAGGCCAGAATTCACGACCCACTGCTTCCACCATTTCAATGGAGCACACCGCATCGAATGGTGCATCCGGGATGTCACGGTAGTCCTGTAATCGCAAGTCGGCCTGGGCACCCATGCCAAGCCGCTGCAGGCGTTCCTGGGCAAAGGCCAGTTGTTCGGTGCTCAGGGTTACGCCCGTGATGTGGGCTTTGAACTCGGTGGTGCTCATTTCCGCCAAGGCGCCCCAGCCGCACCCGATTTCCAGTACCCGGTCGCCGGCTTTTACGCCCGCCTCTTCCAGTGCACGGCGGACTTTGGCTTTTTGGGCCTGCGCCATCGGTTGGTCCAGGTCGGAGCTGAACAACGCCGACGAGTAGTTCATGGTGTCATCCAGCCACAGGCTGTAGAAGGCGTTGCCCAAATCGTAGTGGGCGTGAATGTTCTTCTGGCTGTTGGTCTTGGTGTTGCGGTTGAGCAAGTGCTTGATGCGGTACAGCAATCGGCCCAGCCAGCTGCCATAAATCACCGTTTCGACTTCTGCGCGGTTTTTGACGAGCACGCGCAGCAATTCCGTCAGGTTGGGGGTGGTCCAGTCGCCTGCAATAAAGCTCTCGGCGAATCCGATATCACCAGACTTGAGCGCTGCGCTGAAAGGCTTCCAGTTGTGCAGAACCAGGCTTGCATGCGGGGCACTATCGCCACCGAAGCGATGAGCGCTGCCATCGGGCAGTTGTACGCTGAGGCTGCCGTGCCGCAGCTTTTGCAACAACTTAAACACGGTGCGAGTGGCAGCAGGAGTGCCCGCCGGAAGCGCTGCCGCGCCAGATGCCTGGCCCGTGATCGGTGAGGGTTTCAGGGTGTTGGTGTTCATGACGGTATCTCCGGACTGGTCCATGAAAAGTGGATGGGTTTCTACCGGCTGACCAAGGTGTCAGGCGGTACGGGTTTGTGGAAAAAGGGCACTTTTTTCAGCCACAGCTTCAGTGCTTGCCAATGAATCTTGACGACTACCCCCCAGGTCATGACGGGGTAGCGCCATAGCGCGCGGCGAATGCTTTCAGGACTCAGTGCCTCCAGTTGACCGCTCACGCTGGTGTCGATCAGCGCACCGTTGGCATCGTGGTAATCGATACGTGCCACGGTGCGGCGCATGTCAGGGGTCACCATGAAACGGAAGCGGTAACCGCCCTCTACCGGACAAAAGGGTGACACATGGAATACTTTGGCGGCTTGCAGTTCGCGGCCGAATTGCGGTGCATCCAGCAAGTAGCAATGCCTCTCGCCAAAGGTGTTGTTCACTTCCACCACAATCGCCCGCAGGCTTCCATCCGCGCGGTGGCAGTACCAAAAGCTCACGGGTTTGAAGGTGAAACCCCATACCCGTGGGTAGCAGTGGAGCCAGGCTTCTCCGGTGGCATCTGCAATACCTTCTTTTGCCAGCAGCGCGTCGAGCCAACCCAAGGCGCCGCCGGCGGCAACGTCCCGGCCGTCCCCATGGTCGGAGTCGTAAAAGCTGATGGGTGCAAAGCGATTCCGCGGGAGTTCACCATTGCCTTGGGTCTGCAGGCTGCGCATCGGCAGCATTAAGAAATACGTGCCATAGGCGAATGCGTTGCGCACAGGGCGATGCCGTGTGTGGCGGACTTCCCCGAATCCGATCAGCGCGGAGTGCGCTGGCACATTGAGCGGAGTGGTCGACGCATTCATACGGGTTTAAGCGGCAAGGCCTGCATGCTGCTTCAGCAGTCGCGCTGCTTCCAGGCCCGACTTCAAACCATCTTCGTGAAATCCGTAGCCTGTCCATGCACCACTGTAATAAGTGTGTTGCTGCCCTTGCAAGGCAGGTACCTCCGCCTGTGCCCGGATGGCGGCAAGGTCAAAAACAGGGTGTGCGTAGTCAAAGCTGCCGTGGACATGCTCGGCCTTGATTTCTGACACCGGATTCAACGACACCACCACGCTTTGTTCAAACGGCAGAGGTTGCAGCATGTTCAGCAGATAGTGCAAGCAGACGCGCGCATTGTTTTGCCCCTCGTCTTGGCTGCGCTCGTAATTCCATGCGGCCCACGCTTTGCGGCGTTGTGGCAATACCGAGGTGTCGGTGTGCAACACCGCGCGGTTGGCTTGGTACCGAATGGCACCGAGAGTCGCTTGTTCCGCGGGGCTGGGGTCCGCAAGCATGGCCAGGCTTTGGTCCGAATGGCAGGCCAGCACGACTTTGTCAAAGCGCTCGGTGCTGCCCTCGGTAGTAATCAGCACACCTTGATCATCCCGCGTGATGCGCTGCACCGGCGTGTTGAGACGCTTATCCGGGATGCCCGCAATAATTTTCTCCACATAGTGGCGAGCTCCGCCGGTCACCGTCCACCATTGCGGACGATTGCTCACCTGAATCAACCCATGGTTGTGGCAAAAGCGGATCATGGTCGCCACCGGGAATTGCAGCATTTGGTCTGTCGGGCAGCTCCAGATGCAACCGAGCATGGGCAGGAAATACCAATCGCGGAACTCTGTAGACAGCCGGTGTTGGTCTAGAAAAGCCGACAGCGGTTGCATGAGCTCTGTTTCTGCATTTCGGATCGCAATGTCAGTCGCGAGTTGGTTGAACCGCAACACATCGCGCAGCATACGCAAGAAACGCGGGTTGACCAGGTTGCTGCGTTGGGCGAACACCGTGTCCAGCGATGACCCGCTCCATTCGAGCGCTTGGCTTCCTTTGGCGCCCGGGACCTGCACAGAAAAAGACATGTCTGACTTAGAGGTCGCCACATCCAATTCAGCCAGCAAGGCAATCAGATTTGGGTAGGTGCGCTCGTTGAACACCAAAAATCCCGTGTCCACACCGTGGGTTACTGCGCCGCGCGGGCCGGGTAATGTGATGTCTACCGTGTGTGTGTGGCCCCCAAAGTAGGCGCCTGCCTCAAACAAAGTGACATCCGCCTGGCCACGCAAGCGGTGAGCTGCAGCAAGGCCGGAGATGCCGGAACCGATGATCGCGAGTCTCATGAGCGTAATTTTTTGAACGTGTTGGTAATTTTGTGACTGATTGGTAATATATCGCAAGAGAAGTTTTGTGTGTCTGTTTTTTTTGTGCTGTTTGCGCGATTCCGCCCGGGGTGCTTAATCGGTAAACATGTCAAGCGATTGACACAGCTTCGGTCTAGAATTTGTTCAGTTTTGAAAGGTAGTCATGCTGTACCCCGAACTTTTTAAGCAACTCGAATCGGTGCGCTGGGATATGGAGAAAGATATTCCGTGGGCTAGTTTTGATCCCGCCCAGTTGTCGGACGAGCAGGCTGCGACGATCAAAATGAACGCGATCACCGAATGGGCTGCGCTACCTGCCACAGAGATGTTCCTGCGCGACAACCGCGGCGACAGTGACTTTTCCGCGTTCATGTCCATCTGGTTTTTCGAGGAGCAAAAGCACTCTTTGGTACTGATGGAATATCTCCGTCGGTTCCGCCCGGACCTCGTACCTACGGAAGAAGAGCTGCATGCCATCCGTTTTGAATTCGATCCAGCACCGGCATTGGAAACGCTCATGCTGCATTTCTGCGGTGAGATCCGACTCAACCACTGGTACCGCCGCGCGAGCGATTGGCACACAGAGCCAGTAATCAAGGCGATCTACACCAAACTCAGCCAGGACGAGGCCCGCCACGGCGGTGCTTACCTCAAGTACATGAAGCGTGCGATCGGCAAGTTCGGGATCGAGGCAAAGTCGGCGTTTGCCAAAGTGGGCGTATTGATGGCGAGTGCGCGCCGCACAGCGCAGGCGCTCCACCCCACGAATTTGCATGTGAACAAATCGTTGTTTCCGCGGGATACGATTCAGAGCCGTCTGCCAAACCCGGAGTGGTTGGAGCACTGGCTGGACCGTCAGATCAATTTTGATGCGGTCTGGGAGACCAAAGTGGTCGAACGCATTCTTCACAACCTGAGTTTGCTGATGGAGCGTAGCTTCACCACCGTTCAAGAACTCAACAAATACCGCAAAGAGCTTTCCAAAGACCTGGCTGCGGCGCCGGAAGCTTCACCAGGGACGGTCTGATTTCGGGAGGGCGGTAAGCGGAAGCAGCCGCTCCAAATTCAGCTGAACTTTGACATCCTTGTGTGCCACGCTGGCCACGATACGGTGGTCGCGCACCGTGGTGTCTCGAATGGTGGGCTCAATCGTGGGCACACCGCTGCGGTTCAACAAAACAGCCACTTTCGGCGTGGTGGTGTTCAGTCCGCGCTGAATCACAACCGCCACCTCGTTCGTTGCAAGGCGGACAAATGAGCCTGGCTGATAAATGCCCACGGCTTTGATGATGGCCGCACCTGTTTCGTCGATCGCCTGGTTTTCATCGAAATAACAAGCCTGCATGGCTGCTGCGGGGGAAATCGGCATACGCGAGGCTCTCGGGGCCAAGCGTGCTGCGAACATATCGGCACGCCGGATCAGACGGGCAAGCCTTTCACCGCGGGAGCGTGGCGCCAAAGGGCCGGGCGGTGCCGTGTGGTGCAGCTGGATGGCTTGCAACCAATCGGGATCGGTGATGCCCATTTTTTTCATCAGCGCCACGGTATGTTCCGCGTGTTGATCAATCTCCGCGCGTTGCGCCATGGACGGCGGCTCCACTTGCGTCGTCAACCGGTCTTGCAGGTCCGTCATGCTCACATTCATGGTGAGGGCTGCGGCCCCTGCCAATTGCTGATCCTCGTCTGACCAATTCAACACCTCCTTGGCGGCCATCATGCACATGACGCTCACCAGCATCGCATGGGTTGCGCTGTACATGCGCAGCTCGGCGGCAGACAGGTAAATCAGGGCAAACAGCGTTCCATCCGGGTTGCGCCGGCTGTGGCGTTGCAGCTGCCGCAGTAAACGATCAAGCCGGCTACGAAAGCTTGCCGGTTGAGTGTCGCGTAAAAGGGCGTTGGAAATGGCTTGCAGATCCAGCCAGTCCATGCGGTCGTCTTGCGCAGCTTGACGTTCTATCAGTGCATCGCCCGAGAGCTTGGTGTCGGCAATCTCACCCAGCGACTTGTCGTCACGCACCAGTTCATAAAGGTGCTCGACATAGGCCCGGTGCAGAGCCTCCGAGTCCGCCACATTGATAAACAAGCCGCCGCCTCGTTGCGAAAACTCTTCCAAATCCCGGCGTGAGGAAATCACAAACGATTTGCGAGCCAGCAGTACCCCGTCCTTGTCCAATAACGGAAAAGGAAGCGGCGATCCGATGCGGATGGTTTCTATATTGATGGGGACAAGGTGCATAAGGCCGGGTGATTATGCAGTTTCCATCGGCTGTGACGGCCCGTACTTGAGCTGCAGCGGCCGTTAAAAGAGGCTGCTAGGATGCCGCCCATGACCTCTTCTGTTCCTCTTCCCGCATTCCTCGACAAAATCCAGTCAGCGGACGGCTTGTCCGCTGCACTGGCACTATTGCCCCGCCCTTGGGTGTTCACCAATGGCGTTTTCGATGTCTTGCACCGCGGGCATGTGTTGTATCTCGCCCAAGCCCGAGCCTTGGGTGGCAGTCTAATCGTGGCGCTGAACACGGATGCTTCGGTCCGTCGATTGGGCAAAGGAGATGACCGCCCTTTAAATGCAGAAGCGGATCGCGCTGTTGTCATGGCCAGCCAAGGCGCTGTGGACTTGGTCACTTGGTTTGCCGAAGATACGCCAGAGGCCCTGATCGCCCGCATCCGCCCGGATATCCTGGTGAAGGGCGGCGATTACGATATGTCGGTGTTGCCCGAAACCCGCTTGGTGGAGTCGTGGGGCGGGCGGGCACAGGCATTGCCGTTTGTGAGTGGTTACTCCACGACTGGTTTGGTAAAAAAGATACGGGCAAGCGCCTCGTAAGACGCTGGTGCCAACGCGCATCAAGCTCCGAACACGTGTGCCCACAGTGCAAGGCCCGCAGCCTGTTCCGCCGGTAGCGCTGTGCTCACGATTGTGGTCGGGCTTTCGTTGAGTCGTGCGGTGTGCTGGATGTGCCGCAGTTCCCGGTAGCTTTGCGCCGCATCGGAGCCTATCGAGCCGGGCAGTAGTCCCGCGGCTTGCGCGCGCTGCAACAGCGCAATGTTTCCGACGTTATCTAACAACGAGGCATGAATGCGTCCATAGCTGAGCACCAAAAACTGGACCGCAAATTCGATATCCACCATGCCGCCGGGGCTGTGTTTGACGTCGAAAAAGTCAGGCTGCACCGTGTGTGCCTGTCGCACACGGTCTCGCATGTGGTGTATCTCAGCCCGCAGTGAGGGCACATCCCGTGGGCTGCAGATTACGGCATGGCGCACGGATTCAAAGCGTTGTGCCAAAGCGGCGCTGCCGAATACGCAGCGTGCCCGGGTGATGGCCTGGTGTTCCCAAGTCCACGCCGTGTTGCTGCCGCGCTGCTGTTGGTAGTTCGAGTACGCCTCAAAACTCGTGACCAGAAGGCCCGAGTTGCCATTCGGTCGCAGGGCAGTGTCGATTTCATACAAGTCGCCCTCACCGGTTTTGACGGTCAACCAGTTGATGAGCTTGCGCACCAGTGCCGAGTACACCTCGGCGGCGCGTTCGTCAGCATCGTCATAGACGAACACGATATCGAGGTCACTGCCATAACCCAGCTCTTTCCCCCCTAGTTTTCCGTAGGCAATGATGCCGAACTGCGGAATCTCTGCATGTCGATTTTTTAACCGCATCCAGCACCAGCGCGTGGTCACCGAGAGCACGGATTGCGCCAGCGCGCTCAAGTCATCCGCGACTTGCTCGACCGTTAATCGGCCTTCGATATCGCGAGTCAGCGTTCGGAAAACCTCAGCGTGGTGAGCCCGCCGTAAAAGGTTGAGCAGGCTTTCATCGTCATCTTCGCCACTGACCTGGAGTGCGGATCTGCGGCGCTCCAAGTCCGCTTCGAAGAGCGGGGCGTCGAATCGATCATCCAGTGTCCGGCTATCTGCCAGTTCGTCGATCACCCCGGGATGTTTGAGTAAATAACGCGCCGGCCAACGGGCCGCGCCCAACATGCGAAGCAAGCGTTCATGCACCTGCGGGCGCTCCAGGAGCATGGCGAGATAGCTTTCTCTGCGCAGCAGAGGCTCGATCCAGTCCGCGAGCCGGACGGCCGCGTCCTCTGTGGTCCGCCCCTCTGTTATCCATTGACCGGTACGCACAATCAGCCGCATCAACCGGTGCAGCGATTCATCTTTGAGCGCTTGCACCCGGGGGTGGCTTTGCCAATCCTTGATCCGGGCCTGGAAGCCGCCTTCCAATCCAGGTAGCACGGACTCCAGGTCCATCAAGCTGGCATTGGGCTTGCCTGTGCAACCTTTGCAAGAGGGCTCGCTGCCCCCGAGCAACGAGTCGAACTCTTGGGCCACCACCTCGCGGTGCCGGTCGAGCTCCTGCAAAAGTTCGCCGCTGTCGCGGAGGTCTAGCGTCGATGCGATCCAGCACAAATCCTCTTCGTTGGTGGGCAGCACATGGGTTTGTTGGTCGTCAAGGTATTGGATGCGGTGCTCCACCTTGCGCAAGAAGATGTAGGCCTCGGTCAGGGCCGTAGCGCTGTCCTGGGGCATCAAGCCTGCGCGCACCAGCCTGCTGAGCGCACTGGTCGTGGGCCGGGTGCGCAGGTCCGGGAATTGGCCACCCCGCACCACTTGCAATAGCTGGACCGTGAACTCAATCTCCCGGATGCCGCCGCGTGATAATTTGACGTCGTTGCTTCTCTCCGGCCGGCCGGCGCTGCGTTTAGCGGCATGGTCGCGGATTTGGCGGTGTAGTACCCGCAGGGCATCGAACACGTTGTAGTCCAGGTAGCGCCGGAACACAAAGGGAACCACTACTGCGCGCAGTTGCAATGCGAATCCACTGCCCACCGCTGCCGCGGGCGCCACCACACGACTCTTGAGCCAAGCGAACCGCTCCCACTCGCGGCCCTGCACGTGCAAATACTCTTCGAGTGCGCTCAGCGACACCGCTGCAGGCCCTGAATTGCCGTTCGGTCGAAGCGCGAGGTCTACCCGGAACACAAAGCCGTGGTCTGTGCTGTCTCCGATGAGTGCGTAGATCCCGCGCACCATCTTGGCAAAAAACTCTTGATTCGAGAGTCTGCCCCGCCCCACACTGTCGCCGGTGGTCTCGCCATCCTGGTCATAGACATAAATCAGGTCAATGTCGCTGGACACATTGAGTTCACGCGCGCCCAACTTGCCCATGCCCACGACCAACAGCTGCGCAGGAGTGCCGGCGGCACCTAGGGGCGTGCCGTACTGGACCGTTAAAGATGCGTAACTGAGCGCGAAGGCGCGATCGAGCGAAAATTCTGCCAATGCAGTCATCGACGCGGTGACTTCTTCTACTGTTGCCTGTTCTTCGCAGTCCAGGGTGGCCAACCGCTCCAGTATCAGCTGCCGCGTGATCCGCAACACGTGCGCCGGTTCATGGCCCGCAGACCCCAGGGAAGATGCCAAAAGTGCAATGCCCGATTTCTCCGGAAGGCCGGCGGGGAGTAGGGCAGATTCTGCGGCGTACCGGCGCCTGATGCGCTGGACAAAACGGGCGTGTGCCACGCTGGCCTGGTTTTCAAGGCGGGTCATAATTCCTGAATAGTCCCCATAGCACGATGAACGATTTACTCTCCGCTCCCTCACTCCGCTTTCGGGTGTTTGCTGCCCTGGCAAAGTGGGCCTTGCGAGTGCTGGCTATGGGCTGGCTGGCTATCGGGTTGCTTTGGTGCGGATTGCATTTTCTCATTGTGCCGCGAATCGCAGAACTTCGCCCGTGGGTGGAAACGCAGGCCACGCAAGCATTAGGGGTGCCGGTGCGCATCGGGGATATGCAGGCCCGCTCCAATGGAGTGATCCCTTCCATAGAGTTGCTTCGGGTCAGCGTGTTGGATCAAGAGGGGCGTGAGGCCCTTGTGCTGCCCAGTGTGGTGGCTGCACTTTCACCTCGCTCACTACTCGTCGGTGGGTTGGAGCAGCTCCACATCGACAGCCCGTCGCTGGACATCAGGCGCTCCGTCGACGGACGCTGGTGGATTGCAGGACTACCGGTCAGTGCCTCCAGCAACACGGATGGGCGCGTGGCGGACTGGCTGTTCTCGCAGCCGGAAATTGCGTTGCTCCGCGGACGGGTCACCTGGACGGACGAGACCCGACCGGTGGAGCCTGTCGTGTTTGACCGTGTAGATTTGGTGCTGCGCAACAGCTTGCGTGGCCATGCATTGCGCTTGGATGCGACGCCGCCCGTATCCTGGGGGCAACGCCTGAGTGCGCGCGGCCTCTTCAAGCAACCTCTGTGGTCACGCCATGAGGGAAAGTGGCAGGACTGGAATGGCGAGGCCTTTGTCGACCTGCCACGGGTTCAGTTGTCGGAATTGGGTCGCTATGTGGATCTGGGGGTCGCTCTGACCCATGGGGAAGGCGCGATGCGGGCTTGGGTTGATGTCGTAGGCGGCGTGCCAACGGGGGCGGTGGCCGACGTCAGCCTCCAGCAAGTGCAATTGACCACACGTCAGGGCTTGGAGCCGCTCGCATTGAGTTCTGTGTCCGGCAGGTTGGGTGCGAAGGCGCTTGCAGGTGGCCACCAGTTCAGCACAGAGGCGCTCCAGTTCGTCACGCAAGAGGGTTTGCACTGGCCCGGCGGCAATGTGATGTTGCAACTGTTTGCGCAAACACCGGGCCAAAAGGAGCGGGGCACACTGAGCGCAGATCGTTTGGACCTGGCGGCATTAACCCAGATTGCGGCCCGTTTGCCGCTGGATGCTGGCGCACACGACCGTTTGCGCAGTCTCAATCCGAAAGGTGTGGTGGACACACTCAGTGCAAGTTGGAGTGGCCCGACCACCGCCCCGACGGAGTACGCCATTAAAGGGCGGGTCAGCCAACTGGGTGTGCCTGCGTGCCGTTGCGGAGCCGAGAGCCGCCCTGGTTTTGAGGGACTGAATGCCACCTTTGAGCTTAACCAGACCGGTGGCAAGGCGGCATTGACCATGCAGCGGGGTACGGCGGATATGGTGGACTTGCTGGCAGAGCCGATGCTGACGTTTGATCAACTCGCCGGTGATTTGCAGTGGAAGCTCCAAGGCAAGCGTGTGCAGTTGAGTGGAAGTGGAGTGCGCTTTTCCAATGCGGATGCGGCTGGCGAATTGAAGTTCACCTGGAGCAGTCCAGCAGTTGGTGCTGTGACTGCGCTGAACCCGGGCATTTTGGATTTGCAGGGCAGCGTGAGCCGAGCTGACGCTGCCCGCCTGCCGCGCTATCTGCCCTTGGCGATGGAGCGTGATGGGCGCGACTATTTGCAGGGGGCCTTGCTGGGTGGTGCACTGACCAACGGCACCTTTCGGGTGAAAGGGGATTTGGCCCGTTTTCCGTTCCGCACCGCCAATCAGGGCGAATTCAGGATGGCTGCCGCTTTTCAAAACGGCAGTTTTGCGTTCGCCCCCGGGGTTGTCATGCCCAAAGATAGTCTTCCATGGCCGGTCTTGAACCAGCTGCAGGGCGACA
>DAINNP010000028.1:0-15029 GCA_036735785.1 Rhodoferax sp.
GGTTCTGTGGACCAACGCACGCCGTCGAACAAGAAGAATTCTGGCTCAGGGCCGAAGTAAGCGGTATCGCCCATGCCGGAGGCCTTCAAGTAGGCTTCAGCGCGCTTGGCAATCGATCGTGGATCGCGGTCGTAGGACTTGCCGTCAGCAGGCTCCACCACGTCGCAGTTCATGATGATGGTGGTTTCTTCGAAGAACGGATCGATGTTGGCAGTGCCTGGATCGGGCATCAACAACATGTCGGAAGCTTCGATTCCCTTCCAGCCGGCGATGGAAGAGCCGTCGAACGCGTGGCCGGAGGTGAACTTGTCTTCATCAAAATGCGAGACAGGCACAGTGGTGTGCTGCTGCTTACCACGGGTATCGGTGAAACGGAAGTCAACAAACTTGACTTCGTTTTCTTTCACCATCTTCATCACATCTGCGACGGTCTTGGCCATCAAATACTCCTGTTGCACGGTTGTAAAAAGATTTGCGCTGCAGTTAATGCAGCTTTTGTGCCAAAGCACGCACCAAAGGCATTTCGGCAAACCGCTCTATTTTGCATCGTTAAACGGGCAATTCGAGCACGAAATACGGAAAGTCACGGGTGAGAGTCCAATGAACGCACCAAAATGCACCACCAAGGTGCAACAAGCAATAGCGCACTTTATTGGTGCAATTTGTTATCGCACCAATTCAGGGCCTAACGACATATCCAGCGCCTTGAGGCCCGCCATCAGGTCTGCATATGCGGCTGCCAGCACAGCGGGATCTCCTTTCACACCCAATTCGATGTGCCGGCCGTATTGTGGATGGTCCACGCTCGGCAGGCTAAAGACCTTGACCGGATGACTCCGCTCCAGCTGCTCCATCAGCGGGGTCAGCATCGACTCCATGGCACCAAAGACAATCACCGATTGCTCGCGCCACACATCCTGCTGAAACCATTGAGCGCATTGGCTATCGAGAACCCACTCCACCATCGGCCAAGCCATCACGGGGAAGCCCGGCACAAAGTGGACCCGCCCTTGCCCAACACCGGGATAACTGAAACCCGGAATTTTGTTGTACGGATTGGGTATCAAAGCGGAGCCCTCCGGGAACATGCCCATCTGCAAGCGGTGCACATTGTCTGGGCGCTCGGGCTCATAGGGCAGGCCTTGCTCCCGGGCGACGTCCAAGATGCGCTCTTGGATCAAATCCCGTGCGGCGTCACTGAGCACCAAGGCTTTGCCCGACGCCAATGCGGCGCATTGCCGGGTGTGATCGTCAGGCGTGGCGCCAATGCCACCGAAGGAAAAGACGGTATCGCCCGAAGCGAATGCGTCACGCAGCGTCGCTGTAATGCGCTGCGGATCATCGCCAACGTAATGCGCGTAGGCCAATGGAATGCCACGGGCACCCAGCAATTCAATGATTTTGGCCAAGTGCTTGTCAGCACGCTTGCCGGAAAGAATTTCATCCCCAATGATGATCGCGCCAAACTTCATAAGATCTCCACGTCAACCACATTCAGCGGAATGTCCGGCACCTCGGCTGCAGCCGCATGCTCTGCACGCAAATCTTGCAAGGCCTTCAGACCGAAATGGGTGAACCACAGCGACGAAAAGGCGAACAACAGGGTGTAGAGCCAAATCGACACCGGAACCAAAATGGGAGCCAAGGCAACCGCAACAAACCCGAATGACCAGACCAGGCTGGGCGCTGCCCCCAGATATCCTGCGAACACACCCATCGCTAGCAAAGGCCAGCGGTAGCGCTTGAAGAGTTCTTGCCGCTCAGCACGGGAGGCAAAGTCGGACAACGCATCAAAAGCCATGACCCGGTAAGTTAACCAGCCCCAAATCAAGGGTGGAATGACCAGCACAAGCGGCGGAATCAACCACAGTGGCAGCGACACCACCAAGGCGAACAATGCAGCCACTGTCGAGCCCAGGGCCCATCCGGCGCTCAACAGAAAAGAGCCGGAGCCTTGCTTGTCGAGCAAGGGGAAGCGGCGCTGAGCAACCAGGCGCACCAGCATGGGGGTCATCAAGGTGGCCACCACCAATAAGCAGGCGACTACGACGAGCGGCGTCAACACCAGAATCACCAGCAGCGGAACCAACACGGTCTTGAGCTTTCCGGCGCCCATGGATTCGAGCCACGACCACAGCATTTGCAGCCAGTCCATCGACTCCAACAGCAGGTTCACTTGGCTGAGCAGGCTATCAAGGTAAAAATACCCCAGCCCGGCCGTCACCCCCACCATCAAGACCAGTGGCAGAAACGACCACAAGATGACTTTGGGGTGCAGGCAATAAGCTACGGAACGCCAGAATGCATCAAGGACGGCGTTCATCGCATCACACCTTGGTTTGCACAGCCACGATTTCGTCAGCGGTGAGCCAACGCCAGCCGCCGGGGGGCAAGTCTGCAGGTAGTGACACGCTACCGATGCTGGAGCGATGCAAGCCCTCCACCCGATTGCTGACCGCCGCCACCATGCGCTTCACTTGGTGGTACTTGCCCTCGGTGAGGGTCATGCGCAGATGGAATTCACTAACCGCCTCGCAAGCGGCGGCCCGGACGGGCTTGGGGTCGTCATCCAGCACCACACCACTCAAAAGCTTGCTGACCTGCTTTTCATCGAGCGGATGCTTGACCGTGACTTCATACACCTTGGGGACATGGTGCTTGGGTGAACTCATCCGGTGAATGAATTTGCCATCGTCGGTCAATAGCAGCATGCCGGTGGTGTCTTGATCCAGCCGACCCACGGCCTGAACGCCCTGCACCGCTGCCTTTTGCGGCCGCAAGCGCAGCGGGCTGGGGAGCAAGGTGTAAATGCTGGGATAGGTCGAGGGCTTTTGCGAGCACTCGGTGCCGGCCGGCTTGTTGAGCATCAAATAGGCGCGTTCAGCGTAGGGCCAGTCGACGCCCTGCACCCGGAATCGCAACCCTTCCGCTACAAATTCCATAGCTGCTTGCGTAATGGTGACGGGCGCTGAGCCTTGTTCCGGCATATAAACCTGCACAAAGCCCTGTTGGACCAATCCGGCACACACACGGCGGGTGCCAAACCCTTGGGTATAGAGTATTTCCTGTAACTGCATAGACGTAGTATCGCAGTCACTTCCAGTAGACTGCTGTGATTCGATTCCAACCGGGACCCGTGTCATGACAGATGATTTGGTTTTCAGCGATGAACAAGAGGCAGACCAGACGCGCAGCCACACGGCCAAGCCTTGGCAGGTTCTGGTGGTGGACGATGAACCTGCGGTTCACGAGGTCACCAAGCTGGTCATGTCCGATTTCGAAATGGATGGACGACGGCTGGAGTTCACCCATTGCTACAGCGCCGCCGAAGCCCGCACCCTGCTGGGCCAGCGCAACGATATTGCCCTGATCTTGCTGGATGTGGTGATGGAGTCTGAGCACGCAGGCCTGGACCTCGCAAAATACATTCGCGAGGACTTGGGCAACCTGAATGTGCGCATCGTGCTGCGCACCGGCCAACCGGGCCAGGCCCCCGAAGAACAGGTTATCCGCGATTACGACATCAACGACTACAAAGAAAAAACCGACCTGACCCGTCGCAAGTTAATTACTGTCTTTTACGCGGGTTTGAGGGCTTATCGGGACCTGATGCGACTGGAAAATGCCCGAAGGGGCTTGGTCCGGTCGATAGAAGCCATCAGCGAGGTGGGCGACTCCCACAATTTGCGCAGCTTCGCATCTGCCGTGCTCTCGCAGTTAAACCACCTTCTGGATCTGCAGGGCGAAGGCCTGTGCGCCAGCCGCTTGTCGGCCTACACCGCCAACGCAGGGCATGGCAAGCTGAAGGTGCTGGCAGCAACAGATGCATTTTCGGAGCTGATGCTGGAAGATGAAGTAGAAAACCTGCCAGAAGTCGTAAAAACAGCCATATTGCAGTCGCTGGGCGAAAAAGTAAGTCGCCATGGTGAGCGCTATTACGCGGGCTATTTTCGAACCAAGGCAGGCAGCGAGAGCTTGATTTACATGGAGTTTCCGGAGCCGATTACCCATCAGGCGCGCGAACTACTCGAACTCTTTTCACGCAATGTGGCCAGCACTTACGACAGCCTGCTGCTGCGGGAAGAAACCCAAAGCACCCAACGGGACACAATCGCGACCCTGGGTGGCGCCATCGAGCGCCGGGGCACAGAGAGCGCCCGCCACATAGAGCGCGTGGGGGAGCTGGCGGCCCTGCTCGCCCGCGCCAGTGGTTGCAGCGATGCGGAGATCGAGATGATCCGGGTCGCCTCGACATTGCATGACGTAGGCAAAGCGGGCATCCCCGATCAGATTTTGAGCAAACCCGGTCCGCTTTCGGCAGAGGAATGGGCGGTCATGCGCACGCACCCGACCTTGGGGCACACCTTGCTATCCCGATCGAACTCACGCCTGCATGCTATGGGGGCCCAAATCGCCCAAGAACACCACGAGCGGTGGGATGGAAGCGGCTACCCAGCTGGCTTGAAAGGCAACGAGATCAGCCTGGTAGGCCGGATTGCAGCCCTGGCCGATGTGTTGGACTCGCTGGTATCTGCCAGCCCCTACAAACCGGCCTGGGATCTCCATCAGGCTTTGGACTATGTGTTCCACGAACAAGGCAAACACTTCGATCCGGAATTGGTGCAACGGCTCCAAGACCAAGTAGAAGCCGTCAAAGCGCTTTACCAGCAGCCCTGAAAACGGGCGAATAAGCGCGGGTCAATAGTCTGACCAGACCCTCCGTTGGTCTGTGTGGGCCATAGCGCCCTTTGCAAAAGCCCGATAAACTTTGTGAAAAAGGGTCCATCCAGAGACCACACATTCAGGGCGCAGCAATGTTTCTTTATTTTCTTGGCGGGCTTTTACTAGGGGTTTGCTTCGTTTACGGGCTCCAAAACTACCGGGCCAAACAACGTCGCAGGATCCCGTCCGTGTGGCCGCTTCAGGTGCGCCGCCTCGTCAACAGCAGAGAGCGCAAGGTGTGGTTGTGGCTCACCAAAGTCATGTTTGACCAACAGGTGCTGATCAAGCTGCCAGTGACCCGCTTCACCATTCCATCCGAGCAATCAGAAGCCGCGCACTGGTACCGCTTGTTGAACGGTGTTTATTGCACGTTTACCGTGTGTAGCCCGGATGGAACAGTCATCGGGTGTGTCGATGTACCCGGGGCATCCGGGCTTTCGCTGGGTAATCAAACACTGAAACACTCGCTGCTGGAGCAATGTGATGTGCGTTACTGGGTGGTAGACCCCGACAATCTGCCGCACCTGACGCAAATAAGGACAGCTTTTCTAGGCGAACACGCAGCCATGCTGGCGGCAGACAAGCCCCTCGACACCCGCTTCCAAAACATGCGGGATCATTTGCATGCCGCCGTTCACCGCCGCCGGATGAGCAAGGGGCCGGACCTGGCTGATACCGCAAGCAGCCCTCTATCAGGCCATCCGGAAAGCCGACTCGCTTCCGGCTGGGAACTCAACTCTTTTGTCACGCCGCTGGATAGCCGGATGGACAAGCTCTGATGCAAGCCTGAGAACTACAACGCATTCAAGTTGGCGCGCAGACTCCGGGCTTTTTCGAAGAGCGCCTCTTTCGCCTCGGGTTGCATTTTTTCGAGCTGCCGATAGGCCATCCCGATGCGTGGGTTATGGCTCAGCAGTCGGGTGTGCCGATCGTAGAACTCCCAGTACAAGGCATTGAACGGACACGCGTCAGCCGTGGTTTTTTGCTTTTTGTCGTAGCGACAACCGGCGCAATGATCGCCCATGCGGTCGAGATACGCCGCACTAGACACATAGGGTTTGGTGGCCAGTCCGCCGCCATCGGCAAACTGGCTCATGCCTACCGTGTTGGGTAGTTCCACCCATTCAAAGGCATCGATGTAAATGCCCAGGTACCACTGGTGCAAGGCATTGGGGTTAAGACCGGCCAGCAACGCGAAGTTACCAATCACCATCAAGCGCTGGATATGGTGGGCGTGTGCCATGTCCAAGGATTGGGTGATGGCCGAAGACACGCACGCCATCTGGGTCTTGCCTGTCCAGAACCAGTCAGGCAATTCCGCTTGATGATCAAAGAAGTTGTGCGCCTCATAGCCGGGCATCGCCGCCCAATACACCCCACGGACATACTCACGCCATCCCAAAATCTGGCGTATGAAACCCTCTGCCGCAGGCAAGGGAACCCCGCCACCCTGCCAGGCGCGAGCAGCGCGCTCGACGACCTCTTGTGGCGACAGCATTTTGGTATTCAAAGCGAATGAGAGCAAGGAGTGAAACAGCCGCCGCGCTTTTCCGCTGAGTGCATCCTGGAAATCGCCAAAGTACGGGAGCACATCTGTGGCAAAAGTTTCTAACTGCGCCAGCGCCTCTGCGCGGTCTAGCGGCCAGCGGAAACTCTGGGCCGACGGGTTGCCAAAGGTTTGCACCCCCGCTCGTTGAATTTGCTCCCAAAGCAAGGTGTGATCGTGCAGTGGCCGGAAGTCCTCAGGCTCAGGGGGAACGCCTTTCCAGGCCTTTCGGTTTTCGCTGTCAAAGTTCCACTGCCCCCCTTCGGGCTCCCGCTCGGCATCGAGCAAGACCGCATGGCGTTTGCGCATTTGCCGATAAAAAGTCTCCATCAGCCAACGGCTGCCTGGCTTGAACATGGACTGCGCCTGATGACGCTCGGTATAAAAATGCTCGCTGGCGACCATGCGCCCGGAATAGCTGCCGGACGCCTCGGCTTGCGCCAGGTGCTCCTTGAGCAGAGCATCTAATCGCCACTCATCCGGCTCCTGGTACTCGAGCACGGATGCGCCTGTGCGGGCCATCACTGCATCGAGACTCTCTACCATCGGCAACTGACTGTCGGCTTCGTTAATCTGGACGTAGTGCACGCGGTGACCGCGCTCCCGCAATGCAGTTGCGAACGCCCGCATGGCCGCAAAAATGGCAATCACCTTTTGCGCGTGGTGACGCACATAGTCGGTCTCTTGGCGCATCTCCATCATCAGATAGAGCGTTTGGGGGTTAGTGTCAGAAAACCAACTGTGCAATGGGTTGAGCTGGTCGCCCAAAATCAGCCGGACGGTATGTGTCACTTCAGTGTTTTGCATCATGGCGAGGTACTCCATAAATTCCGGTACTGCCCGTCAGCGTCATGGTCTGCGGTCTGCTTGGCCACATTGAACCTGCGCCCGCCTCGCGGGTCGGTACCCAGACCCGCGATGTAGAGCCAATTCCCTTGGTTGGAGTACACGTCATAGTCCACCAGATTCGCCTCGAACCAGGCTGCGCCGGCACGCCAGTCTCCGCCAAGGTCGTAAATCCAATAGCTCGCCAGAATCTGACGCATCCTGTTGGAGCTATAGCCGCTCTCTGCCAATTCCCGCATTCCGGCATCAACCAGTTCGCAGCCGGTGCGGCCTTGGGTCCAATGCGCAAAAGCGCGCTGGTGCTTGGTAGCGACCACGGGCCGGGCTGTTTCCGACAAGCCGCGGCGTCGGTACAGCGCATCGCCGTACTGCTTGTGCAACCACCGGAAATACTCACGCCATAGCAACTCAAACCAGAGCCAATAGCTACCGTCGTTTGCGCCTTGGCGCTGCTCATAGGTCCGCAAAGCCTCCAAAATCTCTCGAGCCGACACCGCACCTACAGCCAGCCAGGGAGACCACTTGCTGGAGTACGCCATCCCGATTAAGCCATTGCGTGTGGCCTTGTATTGCGCCACCCGATCTGAGGAAACATACGCCTCAAGATAGGCGTGCGCACCCGCATTCCCGGCTCGTACGGCTGCCCCTGAATCTCCGCCCCAAACAAATGCAGAACGGGCGTCCATACAGAGCTGCTCCGCAGGGGGTATTGCAGCCCATGGCGCAAATGACGCCGCTGTTTCTGAAGCTATGGAGAAACCATGGACATGCTGCGGGGCTGCCAAAGGCGCAGGCACCGGCGTGCGGGCACGCTCCACCAAATTGCGGAATTGGCTGAAAACAGCAGGCAACTCGTCCACAGCAAAAGGGAGTTGCTGCTCTTCAAACAAGGTACTACCCCAATGGGTGTGCACCTCAAAGCCGGCGTGTTGTAACGCTTGCACCTCTGCGCGCTCATAGGGCGCGGCAATCTCTTCGCAGTGGATGGCCACTGCCCCGACCTTGTTGGCGACAGTTTGTAAAACCTCGACAGCCTTGCCCCGCAACACCAACAGCGTTACGCCGTGCTGCGCAAGCTCCAGCTGCAAAGCCCGCACATTGGCGTGCCACCATGCAAGCCGGTGGGCCCCGGGTTGCAAGTGACCCCAACGCTGCTCCGTCGAGGCCATGTGCGGCTCGAACACCACAGCTAAGAGTGGCTGGTTCAAGGCACAGGCTTGGACCCATGCAGGGTTATCGCGCAGCCGCAAATCGCTGCGAAACCAATAGACAAGAGGCACAGAAGGAGTCATGCGCTGCACCGTGCTCACCGCCCACCGCGCTTGCAGCGCTCCGAGCAGTACTTCACTTCAGCCCAGACCTTTTCCCATTTTTTGCGCCATTGAAACGGCAGGCCACAGGTAGCACACTGCTTGGATGGCAGATCGCTTTTCTTTCGCATTTTCATAGCAACTCCAATTGAGCAGGCTCCGCCCCCGGCGGCGCTTTGCCTCCCCGCTTGCGAACAAACGTCCTCGATCCGTGCTGCCGAACAATGGCAGCTTTTGCAGCTTTAACCTCCGGCTGTGCACGCAGCGCAAACAAGCGGACTTTTGCCAACCGGGTGGCGCGCTCCAAGTCGACCAATGGGGTCGGAATGTCCGCGTCCGGACCACCCACACGGAGCCCGCAACGCAGTTGCATCTCCGCAGGCATGCGCCAGGGCTCAAATAACCAGGTGTCGGGCACCTTGCGCATCGCCGGCAACCACTCACGGACGAAACGCCCTTCCGGGTCCTGGTCGCGTGCTTGTTTGATCGGGTTGTAGATGCGCGCAGTGTTGATCCCCGTGGTGCCCGACTGCATTTGCATTTGGCTCCAGTGGATACCCGGCTCGTAGTCCAAAAACTCGGTGGCCAACCACTCGCCCACCGGACGCCAATGCAACCACAGCGGATACGCTGCGACGGACACCAGCATCGCGCGCATCCGGAAATTGACCCAGCCGGTCTCGCGAAGCATCGCAACACAGGCATCCACCAAAGGCCAGCCAGTGCGCCCGGAGACAAGCGCCGCAAAATGCTCGGGCTTGTGTTCGCTCTCGCGCAGCCCGTCGTACCCACGGTGCATGTTGTGAAACTCGATGCCGGGCTCAGACTCGAGCTTTTGAATGAAGTGGCAATGCCAATGCAGACGGCTGCCAAACGCATTCAGCCCCGCAAGGTGCTTGGGCGCTGGTGGCGCTTCACTGGCGCGGCGGTACTGCACCGCTTGCCACACCTCGCGCACACTGAGGCAACCCCAAGTCAGGTAAGGCGACAAGCGGGAACAAGCATCCACGGCCCTGAGCGGCGAAGAGATTCCACCGCGGTATTGCCGGCTCCTGTCCGCAATGAAACTGCGCAGCAACTGCAGCGCAATAGCGCGGCCACCTGCTTGACGCCGGGATTTATCGGGTTGCTGCAAGCCCAGGGTGAGAGCATCTGGCGGAGGTGGCTCTACCCAGGGCAATGGCACAGTGTCATGCGCAGACGCGGTGGGCAAAGTCGACTGCGGCAGGCTCATATGGCCATGCCAGTGGCGACTCCAAGCGTCACGGTTGGCGCTACCGCGTTGAACTCCGAACTGAGCTACCTCGTGCCACGCCACTCCATTTGCGCGGCACCAACGAGCGACGGCGATATCCCGCTGGAAACTCGCGCCGTTGCCCGTTTCTTGGTGGGAGTAAAGTCTTTTGAAAGGCGACGCCGCGAAAAGTCGCGCCAGAAAATCCGGCGCATCCACAGTCACCACATGGAGTTTGAGGCCCACCGATCGAAGTTCGGACCAGAGATCACGCAGACACTCAATCACAAACCGGTAATGCTGGGTTGAAGCATCCGCTTGGCGCCATAGATGGGGCTCTACGCAAAAGACGCACAACACCGGCCCCTTCGCCAGTGCCAGCTCTAAGGCGGCGTGGTCATGCAGCCGGAGATCTTTTTTGAACCAAACTACGCTGTACGACATAAACGCGGATGCTGCGGCCCAGCAACATGGCTGGGTGGCGAGTATCGCGAATCGCCCGCGCTTGAGCAGGCTGAGGGGCTATGCCCCACTAAAGCAATCAGTGTTGTCCGATTTTGAGACTGGATTGGATATCGAGGTCAAACTGCTTTATGGCGCTTTGGGTCAGTGCGTCGGTACTCCAGGCAACGAGGCTCGCTGGAGGCAAAGTCACCGCGGCCGCACCTACAGCCACCAGCTGGCCTAACACTTCGGGCGTTTTGATACTCGCCGCCAGAAGCTGCGGGCCCTTGGCTTGCACTGCCACACAAGCCTCCATCAGCGCCCACACATTGCGGCCATCGTTCGCAAGGCGGCCCACATAGGGCGCCACATATTGCACGCCTTTGTGTTTTGCCCACAAGAGCTGTACTGCATTGGAGAGCCCCGTGAGCAACACGTCTTGCTGCTCAGCCCGAACTGCGTCGATACATGCCTCCCAATCCGGTGCGCATGGCAGCTTGATCGTCAATTGAATGCCCCGGGCCTGCGCCGCCGGCTGTAGCACTTTGAGCCATTCTCTTGCTTGCTCCGGTTGGCTGTAGGGCAACTGAACCATCAGTTCCGCGAAACCGTGGTCTGCGACAGCTGAAATCAAGCCTACATAGGTAGCGAGAGTGACCGGAAGCCCGGCTTGAAACACCAAGCTGGGGTTGGTAGTGACCCCTTGCACCGGTGGACAGCCCGCCGGGAGAGCCCATGATTCCACGCGCGCGGAATCGAGAAAAATTTTAGTCATACGATAGTTCCCCTGAGCGCTGGCGGTGCCAGCTCGCACTCAAAGGATAACGCCCTTGCAGAACATGGCATTTCCATACGCCGTGGCTTCGCCGCTTTGGACGATGACGCTGGCGCCTTTGATCTTCTCGTAAAACGCAAAGCGCTCTACAGCTTCGACCCTGCTGGCGGGCAGCCCTTCGTGCGATAACAAAGCCACCACAGAGGCCTGTGCAGCGGTCTGGTGACCTTGCGGGCTGTGGCAAACCTGCATATAGGCGGCGGGACACGCGACGTCTTCAGCCAAGGGGAACACCGACAAAACGGCTTTGCTCACCCTCTCCAAACTGTGCCCGGGCAAGCGGACTAGCGCTTTGCCTTTGCCCAAGAAATCTGCGGTGAAATTGGCGTCCACCACCGCAACCCACTCGCCATGCCCCATTGCAGACAGGTGCATCAGCAACTCGGGGGTCAACAAGGAATCCAGACCTTTCAACATGCCACCGCCTCCGCAGATTGCAATGTGGCCGGATCAATAGCGCCTGTGATGAGGCCCACAATTTCTTCCGGATTAGTCTCTCTGGTCAAGCGGCTGCAAATGATGCGCCCTTGGCGGAACACCCATATCCGGTCCACCAAATCGAACACTTGGCGCAAGTTGTGGCTGATGATGATCAGCGGTATGCCTTGTTGCTTCAGACCTTTGATGATCTGTTCGACCCGCGCAGTCTCCGCAACCCCCAACGCAGCAGTAGGCTCATCAAGAATGATGAGCTTCTTCGCAAAACCGGCGGCACGGGCAATCGCCACACACTGACGCTGGCCGCCCGACATGCCCCGCAGGCTCTCGGACATGTCTTGAATCTTGACGCCGGTTGTTGACAACATCGAGGCGGACTGCTCCCGCATGGCCTTGTGATTCAACACCGACAATGGACCGAGCGCTAAACGCGTGATTTCACGGCCCAAAAAGATATTGGCGGGAACGTCAAGGTCTTCGGCGAGGGCCAGTGTCTGGTACACCGTTTCAATACCCTGATCGCGTGCATCCAAGGGAGAGCTGAAGTGGACGCTTTGGCCGTCCAGATTGATGTCGCCCGAGTTGGGCTGCTCTACGCCGGTGATCAAGCGAACAAAAGTGCTTTTGCCAGCACCGTTGTCACCGACGATCGCGGCGTGCTCGCCGGGTAGCAGGCGGAAACTGGCATCGGTCAGAGCCTTCACGCCACCGTAATGCTTGGTCAGATTGGTAATCTGAAGAACTGGTTGTTTGGATGTCATGGTGGACCTGTTTCAGGAAATTGGGTGCAAGCATGCCAGAACCCGACACGGAATCGTATTAGTAAAACTACTAGATTTAATTAAATAAAACTCTGCTGTAATTTGGCTCCAGCAAGCCATGGAATCCACCACAGCTGCTAATTCACACCACAACGGAGATAACGAATGATCACCAAACGCATGCTGGGCCGCTTGGCCATCGCTATGGCCACTGCCGGCCTGATGTCTGCCGCTGCCGCAGAAACCACTATTGCCTACATCACCAATGGCAATACCAACGAAGGTTGGACCTTGATCAACGGTGGCGCCAAGAAAGCTGGCCAAAAAGCCGGCGTGAAATTCATTGAATTGGCAGCAGAAAAAGGCGAGCTCTCCAAGCAGTTGGCCATCGTCGAAGACATGATCACCCGCAAAGTGAACGCGATTGCGATTGCTCCGGTGGACAGCGCAGGCATTGCACCTGCGATCAACAAGGCACTGGCGGCCGGCATCAAGGTGGTGGCGGTAGACACTGGCATCTCCGGCGCCAAAATCACTTCTTATGTGGCGACTGACAACATCAAGGCCGCGATGGTGCAAGGCGACTGGACTGCAGAGCAGGTCAAAGACGGCGACACCGTGATCTACATCACAGGCGATTTGGGTCAATCGACAGGTCAAGAGCGCAAGAAGGGCTTTCTGGACGGCCTGAATGCCAAGCGCAAGAACGTCAAAGTGGTAGAGGTCTCCACAACATGGGATCAAACCATGGCGCAAAACGGCGTTGAAACTGCCATGCGCGCCAACCCCGGCGTCAAGGTGATTGCCTGTGCTTGGGACGGCGGCGCGCTCGGTGCCAAAGCAGCCCTGATGGCTGCAGGCAAGAAAGCCGGCGACGTCAAGATCGCTGGTTTTGACGGCTCCCCCGGCGGTCTGGACATGATGAAGCAAGGCTGGCAGTCTGCCAACGCTGCGCAAATGTTGGCCAAAATCGGCCAAGTAGGTGTCGAAACAGCGATTGCCGCTGCAGAAGGCAAAAAGGTAGACGCCCGCATCGATACCGGCTCATTCCTGGTGCTGCCTTCCAACGTGGACCAGTTCGCCAAAGACTCTGGCGTGGCGCAGTTCATGAAAGTGAAGTAAGTTTTTGCACCCGTCCAGTGGGTGACCACCGGGCCCGGACGACCGCTGCAGAGCGGTCGTCATTTTTTTATTTGAGGAATTGATTTCATGAAGTCCATCACCCGCCAAGAATGGTATGGAGCCTTAGTGGCCGTTTTGGTTTTGGGGGCCTTGCTGAGTGCAGCATCACCCTACTTTCTGACCACTGGCAATTTATCCAACATTCTGGTGCAGGCCTCTGTCATCGCCCTGCTGGCGGGCGGCCAAACTTTTGTGATTTTGACTGGTGGTGTCGACCTGGCAGTGGGTGCATTGACTGCGCTGGCAGGTGCTGTTGCCGGCCACATGATGGTCAAGTTGGGCGTTGACCCCTACCTCTGTATCGCAGCCGCTTTTGCCATCGGTGCTGCTGTTGGACTGTTCAACGGCTACCTGGTTGCTTTTGTGGGTATCCCTTCTTTCATTGTGACTTTGGGTGGCTTGACTCTGTGGCGGGGTCTTGCTTTCGAATCCACTGGTGGCTTTGACAACTCCGGCATGCCGGACCCCCTGCCCTTTATCGGCTACGGCCAGTTCCTCGGCGTTCCGATGCCCATTTGGATCACTGGCGTCTTCTTTGTCGCCATGGCTTTCATTTTGTCGAGCACCAAACTGGGCCGCTATGTGTACGCGATGGGCTCCAATGAAATGGGTGCGCGTCAAGTCGGTATCAACATCCGCTGGTACAAGTTAGGTGTGTATGTGGTGTCGGGTTTAAGCTGCGCTTTGGGTGCACTGGTACTGATGGCACGCATGGACTCCTCCAGCGGCAAGATGGCCCAAATGTTCGAGTTGGATGCCATTGCGGCAGTCATCTTGGGCGGCACCTCACTTTTTGGCGGACGTGGAAGTATTTGGGGCAGCCTTTTGGGTGCCGTACTGATCACCATGATCCGCAATGGCATGAACCTGATGGAAATTTCGCAGTTCAAGCAGATGATGGCCATCGGCGCGGTGGTGATTTTGGCTGTTTGGATTGATGTGATCCGTCGTCAACGACTCTTGAAAAAATGACCACATCTATTTGGGTACTCGGCGAAGCGCTGATGGACTGCCTCTCGCAGCCTGATGGAACACTGCGCCCCTTCATGGGGGGCAGCCCTTACAACATGGCTCGCGCAGCGGCGTTGCGCGGAGCACCTGTGGGCTATGTAAACCCGCTCTCTACCGACCGCTTCGGACAGCAACTGGGCCAGCAATTGCAAAAAGACGGTGTACAGGTCCTGGCTGGCGAGAGCCGCTTGCCCACCTCTTTGGCGGTGGTGCAGATCACAGATGGGCAACCCAGCTACGGCTTTTACCGCGAAGGTATCGCAGACCGGGATTACACCGTCGACAGCGTGCTGACCATGCTCAAAGCCCATCCACCGGGGGTGCTGCATACCGGGTCATTGCTACTGGTGCCCCCGGAGCACACCAAGGTAGTGTCGATCTTGCAAGGTGCTAAAGACATGGGTTGGACTATCAGCGTGGATGTCAATCTACGCCCCAAGCTCGCAGCCGACCTAGGCGCCTACGTTGAGGCAGTCAAAAAGGTCGCCAAATTGGCTGACTGGATCAAGGCCAGCGATGAGGACTTGGAGTTGCTGGGTGTACCAGCGCCAAGCCGTGGCAAAGGCAGAGATATTGCCGCCATGTTCCGAGACCACGGTGCAAGCCGCATCGCCCTCACATTCGGCGGCGAAGGTGCGTGGCTAGAAGTCGATGGCGCATGTGCTGAGGCGAATGTGCCGTTGACCCAAGTGGTGGATAC
>DAINNP010000029.1:0-12092 GCA_036735785.1 Rhodoferax sp.
GGCGGGCACTTTTATGAGCACGGTGTGATCCCCAAGCGTGGCTTGCGCATTGCCCGCATGATCGGCCACATCACCTACCTGAGCGACGATGTGATGAACGCCAAGTTCGGCCGCGAGCTCAAAGACAAAGTGCTGGCCAGCGCCAACGGCTACAAGTACAGCACGCAGGAGGTGGAGTTCCAGATCGAGAGCTACCTGCGCTACCAGGGCGACAAGTTTGCCGAGTACTTTGACGCCAACACCTACCTGCTGATCACCCGCGCGCTCGATTACTTTGATCCGGCGAAAGCCTCAGGTGGCGACCTGAGTCAGGCTCTGGCTCGGACGCGCGCGAAGTTCTTGTTGGTGAGCTTCACGACCGATTGGCGCTTCAGCCCCCAACGCAGCCGCGAGGTGGTGAAGGCCTTGTTGGACAACAAGCGCGACGTGAGCTACGCCGAAATCGATGCACCCCACGGTCATGATGCCTTTTTGCTTGATGACGCCCGTTATATGAGCGTAATGCGCTCTTATTTTGATAGCATTTCCACGGGTTTGGAGGTGGCAGCATGACCGACTTGAATACCTTGCATGCGATTGCCAGCTTGGTGCCTGAAGGCTCGCGCGTGCTGGACCTCGGTTGCGGCGACGGCGCCCTGCTGGACCACTTGCAGCGCGAGCGCGGCTGCAGCGGTTATGGCGTGGAGCTGGACGATGCCAATGTGCTGGCCTGCGTGAAGCGCGGCGTGAATGTGCTGCAGCTCAACCTTGACCAAGGCCTCACCGTGTTTGAGGACGCCAGCTTCGATGTAGTGCTGCAGATCGACACCCTGCAACACCTGCGCAACGCCGAGACCATGTTGCGTGAAACCGCTCGCGTGGGCCGGGTCGGTATCGTGGCCTTCCCCAACTTTGCCCATTGGCCGAACCGCCTGAGCATCTTGCAGGGGCGTATGCCGGTGACCAAGCGCCTGCCTTACCAGTGGTACGACACGCCCAACATCCGCGTGGGCACCCATGCGGACCTCGAGGTCTTGGCAGCGCGCAATGGATTGCGCGTGTTGGATAGTTTTGGCTTGCAGGACGGTCGCACGGTGCGTTGGTTGCCGAACTTGCGGGCCGGCACTTCGGTGTACAAATTGGCGCGCTAGTGCAATTTTTTGCGGGTAAGCCAGCGGCTGTAGGGGGCGGCGCGCATGGCATGATGGATGCTTGGCTTAATTTGCAGCAGGAGCTCCATGAACGCCCGCGTTCCCTCGTCCGTTTTCGACACCGCCCAAGCCCTTGACCACGTCAGCGCAGCTTGGGATCAGGACATCGTCCACCGCCTGACCGATTACATCCGCATCCCGGCCAAGTCGCCGATGTTTGACCCCGACTGGGCTTCGGCAGGCTTGCTCGATACCGTGGTGCGCAACACTGCCCAGTGGATCGAAGCCCAGAAAGTACCCGGCCTGACGCTGGAAGTCATCCGCCTCGAGGGCCGCACGCCGGTCCTGTTTTTCGAAGTCGAGGCCAGTGGTGGCGAAGCCGGCGAACAACCGGCCTCCGGCCAGACGGTGCTGATGTATGGCCATTTGGACAAGCAGCCCGAGTTCTCCGGTTGGCGCAACGACCTCGGACCTTGGACTCCCAAATATGAGAACGGCAAGCTCTATGGCCGTGGTGGCGCGGACGACGGCTATGCCGCGTATGCCGCCATTGCTGCCCTGCAAGCGCTCAAGGCCCAAAAACTGCGCCACCCGCGCATCGTGGGTTTGATTGAGACCTGCGAAGAAAGCGGTTCTTACGACCTGCTGCACTATGTGGATGCGCTCAAGCCCCGGCTGGGCGAGGTCGGGCTGGTGGTCTGCCTGGACTCCGGTGCCGGCAATTACGACCAGCTCTGGCTGACCAACAGTCTGCGCGGCATGGCCAGCGGGGTGCTGAAAGTGGAAATTCTGACCGAGGGCATTCACTCGGGGGATGCCAGTGGCTTGGTGCCGTCCAGCTTCCGCATCCTGCGCCAGGTGCTGGACCGGTTGGAAGACAGCAAGACCGGCCACCTGCTGCCCTCCAACTTCCATTGCGAGGTGCCTGTGCAGCGCATGCAGCAAGCCCAAGCAACCGCAGCAATATTGGGTGACGAGCTTTTCAAGCGTTTTCCGTGGGCCCACTACGATTGCGGCGGCGCCACCACGTTCGCGTTGCCCACGACCTCCGACCCGTTGGAAGCCCTGCTCAAGCGCACCTGGCAGCCGACTCTGAGCGTGACTGGCGCCGATGGTTTTCCGGACATCCAAAACGCAGGCAATGTGCTGCGGCCCTACACCGCGTTCAAGCTGAGTCTGCGGCTGCCACCCTTGGTGGAAGCTTCTGCTGCGGTGCAAGAACTCAAGGCGCTCTTGGAAGACAACGCGCCCTACCAGGCCAAGGTGACTTTTGAAGGCCTGTCCAGCGCAACCGGCTGGAACGCGCCCGATACTGCCCCTTGGTTTGACGCGGCACTGAACGACGCGTCGAATGCACATTTCGGTGCGCCTTGCGGCCACATCGGTCAGGGCGGCACGATTCCGTTGATGAACATGCTCTCCAAGGGCTTTCCCAAGGCGCAGATGATGGTCTGCGGCGTGCTGGGACCCAAGAGTAACGCCCATGGCCCCAATGAGTTTTTGCATGTACCCTACGCGAAAAAACTCACAGCAGCGGTAGCGCAAGTAATCTCTAGATTTCCTTGAACAGGCAGGAACGCATGGTCTCTGATTCCACACTCAGCACATTTACAGCCAATGACGGTGACAACCTCGCCGTACAGGATTGGCCGCTGGAGCCCGGAGTTGCGCCGCGCGGCGTGGTGCTCATCGTGCATGGCTTGGGTGAACATGCGGGCCGCTACCAGCATGTCGCGGAGCAGCTGAATCAATGGGGCTTTGCAGTTCGCGGCTATGACCAATGCGGCCATGGTGAAAGCTCCGGCCTGCCCGGCAGCTTACGGTCGGATACACGGCTTCTGGATGATTTGGCCGATCTCGTGGACTCCACGCGGGCACGCTTCAAACCTGGCACGCCTTTGATTGTGCTGGGGCACAGCATGGGCGGCTTGGTCGCAGGCCGCTTTGTCTCGCTGGGGCTGCGCAAGATCGATGCCTTGGTGCTGTCGTCGCCGGCCTTGAACCCCGGCATGAATGCCTTCCAAAAATTTCTGGTCTCGGTATTGCCCAAAATCGTGCCTAACTTGCGGGTGGGCAATGGCCTGAATGCGGCGCACATCTCGCACGACCCTGCTGTCGTCCGCGCCTACCTGGAAGACCGGCTGGTGCATGACCGCATTTCGGCGCGTTTGGCGCAATTCATTGCGACGCAAGGCGAGGCGACCTTGCAGGTAGCACCTTCATGGACAGTGCCGACGCTGTTGATGTACGCTGGCGATGATCGTCTGGTCAACCCGCAAGGTAGCCGTGACTTTGCGGCGGCGGCTCCCGCGACCTTGGTGAAGGCGGTCTGTTTCGACGGTTTTTTTCATGAGATTTTCAATGAGCCTGACGCCACGCCGGTTTTTAATACCTTGCGTGATTGGCTGGACAAGCGCTTTTGACGTGCAGGGACCGTGTTGATCGCGTGGCTTTTTAACCCCTCCGTCGGATGAACTTTCTTCTCACACGGTGGCGGCGTTTGCGTTTGCGCGTGCGCAAGGGCATGCCTTTGCGCTACACCATGATGGTCGTGGTGGTGGTGGGTGTCTTGCTGCCAGCGCTCTTGCTCTTGGCGTTGGAGCAGCGGATTTCAGAAAAGTCCCAGCAGGCGCTTCTGACCCAGAGCGAAACAGCGCTGATGAAAATCGGCAGTGTATCTATCGCGGAGCCGATGTGGGTCGTAGACCGTGTGGCCTTGGATGCGGCCGCCGTTCGCTTGCTGGAGAGTCCGCAGATAGTGGCCGTCCGTATCGAAGACGGGCTTGCCAATACCCCTGTTCTGGAGCGGGTGCGTGCCGACTTCACCGGTGACCTGGATCGCGATGCTGCCGGATCGCGGTTAAGTCGGCGAACGCAAGCCGTCATGCGCAATGGAGAGTCCTTGGGGACGCTGGTGCTCTGGTTTGACGCAGACTACGGGCGAGGCCTGCTACAGGCGCGGCGTGATCAAATGTTGGTTCTGGTGTTGCTTCAGACCTTGGCGATCCTGGCGGTACTCATGCCGATTCTGGTCACCCGGGTATTGCGACCTATCGAGCGTTTAAAGGAGCATGCCAGTGCACTGCTGGACCACAACCTCGACGCCCCGGCCTCCCAACTCTTTGTGTGGCGCAGGCACGATGAGCTCGGCCTGTTGGGTCGCCATTTGGGCCGGGTGCAAGAAGAGTTGCGCGAGCTGTTCATGCAGCTGGGCAAGAAAAACGCACAGTTGCAGCAAATGGCGTTTTACGACCAGTTGACGGGGCTACCCAACCGCTCGCTCTTTATTGACTTGGTGCAACGCGAAATGTTGGCGGCAGAGCGCAATGGTCAGCACTTCGGGATTTTCTTTATTGACCTGGATCGCTTCAAGGCGGTCAATGACTCCATGGGTCATGCGGCGGGGGATGTCCTGTTGATCGAAGTCGCGCGCAGACTGCGCGAGGTGCTGCGCGAGGTGGATGTGGTGTGCCGTCAGAGTGGAGACGAATTCCTAGTCCTGGTACGTGATATTGATCACTGGGAATCCTTGGGAGAGCTGGCGCAACGCATCTTGCGAGTGGTGGAGGCGCCGGTGGTCTTGGCGAACGTACCATTGAAAGTGTCAGCGAGTATGGGGATTTCGCTGTTCCCGGAGGATGGGTGTGATTTTGAAACGCTGGTCAAAAATGCGGATATCGCGGTGTACCAAGCCAAGACTCTGGGTCGGGCTCGCTACAGCTTCTACCACTCCGAATTAAATTCACGCCTGCTGGCCAATCTGGAGCTCGAGCAAGAGCTAGCCCATGCGATCGAGCATAACCAGCTGGTGCTGCATTACCAGCCGCAAGTGGACGCCGCCGGTGGTCAACTTGTTGCTTTAGAAGCGCTGGTCCGCTGGCAGCACCCTACCCGTGGCCTCTTGTATCCGGCCCAATTTATCGGTTTGGCCGAGGAGTCCGGACAGATTGCGGAAATGGGCGTCTGGACTTTGCGCGAGGCATGCCGCCAACTCGCAGACTGGACTGCGCGTGAAGTCATGGTCGGCAACATGGCGGTGAACGTGTCGGCGCTGGAGTTCCGCGATCACCGCTTGCTGGACAGTTTGCAGGCCGCCTTGGAAGCCAGCGGCGTGCCGCCGCAGCGCTTGGAGATAGAGATCACCGAGAGCGTCTTGATGGCGGAAACAGAAACCAGCCAACGTATTATTGAGCGCCTGCGGCAGATCGGTGTGGGCATCGCGATTGATGACTTCGGCACGGGTTACTCGTCGTTGGCTTATCTCAAGCGCTTGCGGCCTCACCAGCTCAAGATTGATCGTTCGTTTGTGAATGACGCTGAAAAGGACAGCGACTCGCGCGCTATTGTCAAAGGCGTCATCGGTCTTGCAAACGCCCTGGGACTGAATGTGGTCGCAGAAGGGGTGGAAACCGCCGAGCAACAGCAGTTCTTGATTGAGGCGGGCTGCCACACATTGCAAGGGTATTTCATTGCCAAACCACTGACTGTGGACGCTTTGGAGGATTGGCTTCGCAACCGCAAACCATAAATTGATACAGGGAGAAACAGGATGAACAAATCAACCAAAACATCCAAAGACACAACGTTTGTTTTCACGGCACTTCTGCTGGCGGTACTGAGCGCTTCACCGGCGGCAGTGCATTCGGCGGGGACGATGAATAGTACCTTTGAAGCCAGGTCGGTGGTGCAAGGTGTGCCCTTGCAACTCAACGGTGCGGGTACTCGTTACCGCGCGATTTTCAAGGTCTACGACATGGCTTTGTACACCCCCGCCAAGGTGAATACGCCGGAGTCCCTGATCGCTATGCAGGGTCCCAAACGCTTGAGTTTTGTTGCCTTGCGCGACTTGCCCGGTACCGATTTGGGCTTGGCCTTTATCAAAGGCTTAACCAATAATTCACCGGCAGATCTGGTTCAGAAGCACACGACCTCGAGCACCCGGTTGATTGAGATTTTCTCGGGCAAGGCGAAGCTGTCGGCGGGTGACACCTTTGCGATGGAGTTCGTACCGGGCAAAGGCACGACCTTTTATATTCAAGGACAAGCGCAGGGTGCACCGATCGGCGACGCCGAGTTTTTCAGCATGGTGCTCAAGATCTGGATCGGCCCGGTGCCAGCGGATTTCAAACTTAAGGACGCGTTGTTCGGCCTTTGAGCTGTAGCCAGAGCAAACCGGCTGCCGTGAGCAGCAGCGGGGGGATGGATCCGATGTTGAGCCAGGCCCATCCCTGCGTGATCACCAGTGCGCCGGACGTGAGCGAGCTCAGGGCCATGACTGCAAAAACGCAGAAGTTGATCGCGGCTTGGGCACGGTCTTTTTCTTCCGGCCGGTAGGCGCTGAGTGCCAAGGTGGTGCTGCCGGTGAACAGGAAGTTCCAACCCACACCCAGCAAAAACAGCGACACGACAAACTGCTGCAGCTCCAAGCCGCTCAGCGCAATCGCTACACACAGCAGGTTCAGGGCCAGTCCGACTGCCATCACTGGCAACGTGCCAAAGCGCTTGATCAGGTGGCCGGTGAAAAAGCCGGGCGCAAACATGCCGATGACGTGCCACTCCAGCACCAGCGCGGCGTCGTCAAAGCTGAGGCCGCATTGCTGCATCGCCAGTGGGGTTGCCGCCATCAGCAGGTTCATCACGCCATAGCCCATGGATGCGCTCAGACAGGCCACCAGAAATGCCGGTTGGCGTGCGATCTCTGCCAGCGGGCGACCGGTGTGCGCCTGGCTCGCGGGTGGCTGGTGGGGTGGAAACTGCACCCACGCCATGAGCACCATCGCCAGCAATGCGACGCCAGCCAACACGATATAGGCCCCAGTAAATGGCACCTCCATCAGGGTGCGGGTTTGGGCCGCGAGGTTAGGTCCGGCAATGGCGCCCAGAAGACCGCCCGCCAGCACCAGCGAGACCGCCTTCTCACGAAAGGCCGGCAGTGCCAACTCGGCAGCTGCAAACCGGTACAACTGCCCGTTGGCGCTGTAATAGCCGGCCACCACCGTCGCCGCGACCAAGCCCCAAAACTGGTGGTGTGCCACGCACCATGCGCCCGCCAGCGCCGACACCACGGCGACTGCCAAGCCAATCTGGAACGAGGTCCGGCGCCCGAAGCGCGCTTGTGTAGCAGCCACCAGCGGGGTGGCCAAGGCGCCGCCCACGACGTAGCCCATGACGGGTAGCGTCGCCATCCAGCCATAGGGGGCCAAGCTCAAGCCCACCAGTCCGTTGATGGCAATGAAGGTGACGTTGTTGGTGAGAAACAGCCCCTGGCACAGAGCGAGCAGCCAAAGGCTCCGGTTCATGCTTGGGTCAGCAAGGTGAGTGCTGCCAGCGCAGCGGTCTCGGCCCGCAGAACACGCGGCCCCAGAGATGCGGGTGCAAAGCCGGCCACGATGGCTGACTCTTCTTCCGCGTGGCTCAGGCCGCCCTCGGGACCTGAGAGAAACCAGACAGGCCCAGGCTGGGCGGGCAAGCGCGCAACCCGTGAGCTGCCGACGCGCAATGACAGCAACAAACGCTGGTGATGGGTCTGCCCGGCGGCTGGTGTTTTCAGCCACTGGGTCAGGCTTTGCATCGGGTGGATGATGGGGACCAGGTTGCCACCACATTGCTCGCACGCAGAGATGGCCACACTTTGCCAATGGGCGATTTTTTTCTCAGCCCGTTCGCCGCTGAGTTTGAGCACACTGCGCTCTGTCATCAGTGGCTGAATGCTGGTAACGCCGAGCTCGGTGGCTTTTTCAATCAGCCAGTCCATGCGGTCGTTGGCCGGCATGCCGACAGCGAGGTGGATTTGCCGTGCGGGTTCACGGGCCATGCTGCGGGCTGCGCCCACACGCACTTGGACATCGCTGCGGCCCATGCGGGTGACGGTGGCATCGTATTCGTCCTGGCTGCGCCCATCGAACAGGGTGATGGCATCCCCCGGTTGCAGCCGCAGCACTTGGACGTGCCGGGCGGCCCCCGCAGGCAAGTCGAGTTCCGTGTCACTCACCAGAGGGGCGGCGCAGTAAAAGCGTGGCATATTTTGCTATTAATTTAGGAGCATTGTGCGCAAGTAATAAGAGCGCTAGCGCTGCTTTTGGCTATGAACGGCCGAACGCGAAGACATTCGGCACTTCAATGCCATCCACCTTTTCCACCAAGCGCAACAAAGGCTTGAGCTGGATATAGCGGCTGCAGGTGCTGCGGATGTAGTCAATAAAGCGGGGCGTATCCGCAAGGTACTTGGGCTTGCCATCACGCAAGGTCAGCCGGGCAAAGATACCGGCGATTTTGAGATGGCGCTGCAGCCCCATCCACTCCACGCCACGGTAGAACTCACCGAAATCATCCCCCACGGGCAGGCCGGCCTTGCGGGCTTTTTCCCAGTAGCGGATCGTCACGTCGAGGCAGAAGTCTTCTTCCCACGTCAAGAACGCGTCACGCATCAGGCTGGCAATGTCATAGGTGATGGGGCCGTACACCGCATCTTGAAAGTCGAGCACGCCCAGGTAGCGCGGGTCGGTCTGGCCGGGCACCGCGAGGTCATCGGGCACCATCAGGTTGCGGGGCATGAAATCGCGGTGGACATAGACGCTGGGCCATGACAGGTTGTTTTGTATCAGCAGCGCGAACGTGTTATCCAGCGTTTTGCGCATGGCCGGGTCGATGGTGACCTGGCGGTGTGCGCCGATGTACCACTCGGGGAACAATTCCAGTTCTCGGCGCAGCAGCGTCTCGTCGTAGGGCGGTAGTACCTGGGGGGCGGACGAGAGTTGCCACTGGACCAGGGTATCCACCGCATTCAGGTACAAATCCAAAGGGGGCTGCGCCGGAGTTATGGTTTGCATCATGGTCCGGGAGCCGAGGTCTGTCAGCAGCATGAAGCCATTGCTTTCGTCCCACGCCAGGATCTTCGGGGCGCGCAAGCCCGCATGGTTGAGCAAGGCGGCAATGTCTACAAAGGGCTTGCAGTTCTCTTTTTCCGGCGGTGCATCCATGATCACCAGGCTTCCGCGGTTGCTTTGCACCCGGAAGTAGCGGCGAAAACTGGCGTCGGCCGAGGCCAGCCCCAGGGTGTCGGGCACAAAGCCGAAACCCGCTTGTTGGCTATCAAACCAGGCTTGAAAACGCTGTTGTCGTTCCGTATCTGCCCATGGAATGGGTTGCAAGGGCGAGTTGGGGGAAGTGAGTGTGGCGGACGGCACAGGGTGTGAGCTTGGGGTCATGGATAATCCATTCTACAAAGCCATGCCGCCGCGCCCTGTGGGCAGCGTGCTGGTGCCTTTCTCCCATAACGTGGTTTCTGCCTTCCGCCCATGCGTTTTTCTATGTGCGCTCTGCCCGTCGGGGCGCCTGATTGCCGGCCGCCGTTGATCCGCCTTGTGGCTTTGGTGGCGTTGGCTTGTGTCCAGATGTCTGCACAAGCGCAGCAGGATGCCGATCAAAGCCCGTTAAAGCTGATCGCCACCCCCCAGTTAAAAGAGGGGCTCGAGGCGACCCAGCTGGAGTCTGCGCCGACCTTCTTGTTTGGTGACACCCTGACCGGCCGTACCGACCTTGAGACCATCGTGCAAGGTAACGCCGAAATGCGTAAACCCGGCACAGTCATCAAAGCAGACCGCCTCGAGTACTACGCCCCTGATGATCTGGCGCGCGCGACCGGCAATGTGCGGATCAACCGCAATGGCAATGTATTTGAAGGGCCTGCACTTGAGCTCAAGGTCGAGGCCTTTGAAGGCACTTTTGAGTCGCCCCGATACCGGTTTCTCCAAAACGGTGCGCACGGGGATGCCTCGAAAGCGGTTTTTCTGGATGAAAGCCGTACTGTGGTGTACGGGGCAACCTACACCACTTGTCGCCGCAAACCCGGGCCTGATTGGGTCCCGGAATGGGTGCTCCGCGCAGCAGACATTGAGTTTGACAGTGGCGAAGACGTTGGCATTGCGCATGGCGCGTATCTGCATTTCATGGATGTGCCCATCCTGCCGGTTCCGGCCATCAGCTTTCCCCTGAGTGATGCCCGCAAGTCCGGGGTCATGCCGCCGACCATTGGCTTGGGGGATGTCAACGGCACTGAAGTCAGTGTTCCTTATTACTGGAATATTGCCCCCAACCGGGATGCCACGGTCACCCCGACCGTGATGACCGCGCGTGGCGTGACCGTGGCGGGCGAGTTCCGCTACCTCGAGCCCACCTATTCCGGCGTCGTGCGGGGCAACTACATGCCAGCCGACAAGTTGCGGAGCGCAGACCGCTGGGGCGCCACACTGAATCAAACGGGTACTCTCGGCGCGGACTTGGGAAACGCGGCGTACACGCTCAATCTGAACCGGGTCAGCGATGACAACTACTGGAGCGATTTCGCCAGTATTGGTGCTCTGACCTCGCGGACATTGGCCAATGATGTGTCAACGACCTGGACCCGTTCGGGCTACACCATGACGGGTCGGGTTTTGCGGTGGCAGACCTTGCAGTCGTCCACATCGGTGATCACCCCGCCCTATGACCTGACCCAGCTCAATGTGCTGCGCAGCCAGCTCAATGATCGTGGCTTCGATTGGTCTGTGCAGGGCGACCTGTCGCAGTTTGAGTCGGATCGTGCACTCACGCTTCAGCCGAATGCCCAGCGGATGTACGGCTTGGCCCAGGTGAGCCGGCCTTTTATTGCGCCTGAGGGCTTTGTGACCCCCAAGCTCCAGCTGCACACATCGGTCTACCAGTTCGATTCTGCTATTTCTACCGGTAATCGGTCAGCAGACAGTACTGTGCCCACATTCAGCCTTGATAGTGGCTTGGTGTTTGAGCGCGACACCGGGTGGAATGGGCGTGCAATGACCCAAACCTTGGAGCCGCGGCTGTTTTATGTCCGGACCCCTTATCGCAACCAGAGCTATCTCCCCAATTACGACACGGCAGCAAGCGATTTCAACTTTGCCAGCATCTTTAGCGAAAACGCTTACGTCGGTCACGACAAGATTTCAGACAACAATCTGGCGACCTTCGGCTTGACGACCCGTTTCTTGGATGCGCAAACCGGGGAGCAGTTGGCGCGTTTTGGTGTTGCGCAACGTTACCGTTTTGAAGACCAACGGGTGACTTTGAACTCCGCGACTGCACCTGCATTGGCTGGCTGGAGCGACATTCTGCTTGGAGCCGGGGTCAATGTGTCGCGTCAATGGGGATTCGATTCGACGGTGCAATACAACCCCTTGACCTCGCAGTCGAGCCGTGCAACCGTCGGCGCCCGCTATACGCCTTCGCCCTATCGTGTGCTGAATGCGGCTTATCGGTTCCAGCGGGGTGTGAGCGAGCAAATCGACGTGAGTTGGCAGTGGCCCCTGAATGATCTCTGGGGCGATGCCGGCAGCGCTGCAGTTCCCGGCGGTGGCCTGGGTGAGGGCCGCTACTACGGGGTGGGGCGCCTGAACTACAGCTTGAACGAGAACCGCATGGTCGATACCCTGTTGGGTGTCGAGTACGATGCCGGCTGTTGGCTGGCTCGGGTTGTGATCGGGCGCGTGCAGACGAGCGCCACTTCGTCGACCAGCAGTATCAAATTTGAACTGGAGTTCGTGGGATTCACCCGTCTCGGGGTGAGTCCGCTCCAGGCCTTGAAATCCAATATTTCGCGTTACCAGAACTTGCGGGAAACAGGTGGCTCCAACAACAGCCGCTTTAGTAACTACGAATGAAAACCATGAATTTATGTGTGAGGGCTTTGACCCTAGCCTGCGTGCTCAGTGTGTCGGGACCTGCATCGATGGCCCAGACTGGTCAAGCCACAGACTACATCGTGGCAGTTGTGAACTCTGAACCGATCACCTTTCAAGAGATGAACCTTGAAGTCCGTCGTGTCGGGCAGCAACTGGCGCAGCAGGGGCGCCCTGTGCCCGGTGCTGAAGAGTTGCGTCGTTTGGTCTTGGACAGGCTGATCAATGACCGGGCCCAGCTGCAACTGGCGCGGGAGCAGGGTATCCGGAT
>DAINNP010000029.1:12192-14949 GCA_036735785.1 Rhodoferax sp.
TGGCGCGCAAGACGTCACAAGACGCCTCTGCCGAGCAGGGTGGTGATTTGGGCTGGGCCTCCCCGGGGATGTTTGTACCGGAGTTTGAGGAAGCCATGGGCCGCTTGCAGGAAGAAGGCGCTGTCAGCCCACCTGTGGTGTCGCGGTTTGGTGTGCACTTGATTCAACTGAATGATCGTCGCCGTGTGGAGCTGAGTCCCCAACAGGTTCGCGAGTCGGTGCGAGCCCAATTGCGACAAAGTCGCTACGAAGAGGCGTACACCGCCTGGGCACGTGATGTCCGGGCTCGGGCGTTTGTTGAGCTGCGTGAGGCACCGCTATGAAACATTTGGCGCGTAAACGCTTTGGACAGCATTTTCTGTCGGATGCCGGCATCATTGACGCCATCGTGCAGGCGATTAATCCTCAACCCGGTCAACCCGTGGTAGAAATCGGGCCCGGCCTTGCCGCTTTGACCCAGCCTCTGGTGGAGCGTTTGGGGCACTTGACGGTGATCGAACTGGACCGCGACCTCGCCAAGCGGCTGCGCAGTCACCCGCAACTCACCGTGATCGAGTCAGACGTCCTGAATGTGGATTTCAGCGCCATTGAGATCGCTCCGGCGGCCCTGGAGTCCGGTGCCAAGACTGGATCTGGCAAGCTCCGTGTGGTGGGTAATTTGCCCTACAACATCTCGACACCGATTCTTTTTCACCTGTTGGATCACGTAGACCGCATCGAAGACCAGCACTTTATGCTGCAAAAAGAGGTGATCGACAGGATGGTGGCGGCACCCGATAGCTCCGATTTCAGTCGCTTGAGCGTGATGCTGCAGTGGCGCTACGCCATGGAAGATGTCTTGTTTGTTCCGCCCGAGTGCTTTGACCCGCCTCCGCGCGTCAATAGCGCGGTCGTGCGAATGGTGCCCTTGGAGCAGCCGCCGGTGCTCGATATCGCCTTGTTTTCAGAAATGGTGCAAGTCGCCTTCAGCCAGCGCCGCAAACTGCTGCGCCACACCTTGGGTGCATGGTTGGAGCAAAAAGGCTTTACCGGGCAGTTTGATGTCCAGCGCCGCGCGCAAGAAGTGCCTGTAGAGGAATACGTCGCGTTGGTGCAGGCTATCAAAACCTGATCAGACCTTGTCTGAAGTCCCTGAACAGAAAACTGAGGGGCGAAAAAAAGGCCTGTCATCGACAGGCCTTTTTTATCGCTCAATGCGTGGTTTTTAAGCTGCTGCCAGCCAATAACCGGCATTGAAAGGGCTGCTCATGCGCAGCGCCAAAGGTGATACGTCCAATAACTTGTCAGTGGGCATTTTTTCACCACTCTCGGTTACGGGCTCTGCGATGGCCAATTCGGCCACTGCATCGCTGCTTGCCTCGTTCGCCCGTTCTGCTTGGCTGGTTTGTGCAGAACGGGCTACAGAAAAGAATAGAAGCATCGGAATGGAATTTTCCGGTCTCCCCAGTAATCTGCAGTGTCACGGAAGATGTCGAGTAATTGCTCGCGAGCTTCCTTGTCGAATTTCACGTTGGCCGGGATGTGCTCCAGCACAGCCACAAAACCGGGCTGTGGGCCTGATTTGTGGACGGGATCCGTCAGGTTGTCGTACAGCGCATCAAAGTTCTTGCTGACAGTCGTAGGCAGCATGAATTGCTGTCCGATCATGTCCAAAACATCTTGTTTGGTTTGCGCGTCCGCCAAATTGGCGTACAAAAAGTGGTGGCCCAGACCCTGAGCGGCTTCTTGTAAGTCCGACACGCGAAAAGCGCGAATAGACTGAACGATATTCGTTCTAACAGTTCGAAGTGGCATATCCATCCCCGATTCTCTTTCTCAAAGTACAAAATTCGATTCAGGGCACGATCTTGCGAAAGCTCGCATAGTGATCGGCCGTGTAGTAACAAGCTTGTGGCGCCGTGATCTGGCGCCCACCACACACAATTCTTCGAGCACCTCGGTTGGAGGCGCCAGGGGTTTTGACGGTGTATTCACGGTAGAAACCACGTGTTTGCAGGGGGAGTAATCGCTCCCGGTTACCGAAAACACTGCCGTCTTTGTCGTAGGGAAATGGGCCCCCTTGCAGTACCAGTTGGTAGGTCGTGCGCGCTTGGGGCGGCAGGCTGTTGAGTGAGACGACGCTGTCTGTTGCGAAGCCCGGTGTCTCTTTGGCAATTGCATGCCCAGAGGTCAGCGCTACCGATAAAAACAAGCCAGTGAGTACTAACTTGATAACTCCCTTGTGCACCCAGAATCCTTTGCGACTACTGCGGGTTAACCCGAAAAACTAAGCCACTAGTGTCGCGGAAACAGCACAAAAAAGCAAGGGCTTGCTCAATAAATAAGCAAGCCCTTACACAAGATTTACAGATTTTGAGGGGCAAGCCCCCTCTGTTTTCAGCGCGTTGCGTTGGCGTCAGCCACGGTCAATGCTGTCATATTCACAATGCGCCGGACCGTGGTGCTGGCAGTCAACACGTGCACCGGCTTAGCGGCACCCAACAACACGGGTCCGATGGCAATATTGCCACCAGCCGCTGTTTTGAGCAGGTTGTAAGCGATATTGGCAGCATCGATGTTGGGCAGCACCAAGAGGTTTGCATCGCCATGCAAGGTGCTGTTGGGCATCAAGACCTTGCGAGCTGCACCGTCCAAGGCTACATCGCCGTGCATTTCCCCATCGACTTCCAGCCACGGCGCTTGTACACGCAACAGTTCCAGGGTGCGGCGCATCTTGATTGCGCTGGGCTCGTTGCTGCTGCCGAAGTTGGAGTGGCT
>DAINNP010000030.1:0-14814 GCA_036735785.1 Rhodoferax sp.
CAGCCCGCAAGCGGTTGACCTCGGAAGACTGCGTCACAAACTGCTGTTGCACCTGCTTCATGGCCTTCTGCGCAGGCGTGAGCCAAATCAAATCAGCCAACGCGAGGGCGACCACCAAAAGAGAAATGAACAAGAACAAACGCTCGCGCAGACTCAACGCATTGATGCGGGCTGACTGTGCAATCCACCAGGCTTTCATGGTCGGGCTCCCGGTGTTTCGGGCTGCGCTTGGGCGCTCACCAGATTGAAGGACCACGCCTCTCGCCCCCGTGCACCCGGGGCGCCTGCGCTTGCTGCCAAGGCAACGCCCCCCACCGACGGCGCCAGCACCGTGCTCTCGACTTTCACCGTGCTGAGGCGCAAGCCATCCATCAGCGGGCTCTGGGCCAAACGTGCAGCCCAATCGTTCAAGGAAGACGGCTCCAAGGTAAAACCACTCACTTCCATGCTGCCCGCATCGGCGCGCACCGCGGTGATCCAGACCGAATCGGGGATGCTGCGTGCCACCAGGGCCAGCCGATCAGAGTGGCCGAATCCGGGCTTGAATTGCCCTTGCTGCAGTGCCAGCAAGGCTTGGTTCTTGAGTTGAATCTCGGCTTTTTTAGCTTGCGCTTCTTGGATCAACGCCGGGGAGGGTGGCTCCGCACGGGCTTTGCTCTGGGCAATAGCGGTTTGCAGGCTTTGCATCTCTGAGGCCTGCGTCTGCAGAGCCGAGGCAAAGCCGCGTTGAGCATTCTGCAAATTCCACACCCAAGTAGCGCACAGTGCGGCACCCAGGACCACAAACACGCCGAGGGCCAAAGCCATGGTGTTCGCCTCGAACTGCTGCCGGGGCTTGATCAGCGAAACGGAGCACAGGTTGATTTGTTGGGGCATGGTGTCCGGTCCTGGTGCAGTCTAGGCGTCACCGCGCAACAAAATGCCAAGCAAGGGCAAGCACAAAGGCCGGTCCGACTCTGCCACCGCGTCCCAGCCCGCAAAGCTGCTGGCGACCTCCAGTGCACTCACGTTTTGACCGGTATCGCGGCTCAGCCACTCTGCCAACTCCGCGCTGCGCGCTCCCGCAAACACCTGGAAACCCGCCAGGGGCCACTGCGTCCAGGTGCGCTCCCACAGGTCTATCGAGCGCTGCACTTCCACCAACAAACGCTGCGCACGGTCAATGTCGCCCTGTGCTGCCGGGGCAGAATCTGCGCCTGTGGTCGAAAAGTTCGGACTGTAGGTGCCGCCGCCCGCATAGTCGGGCACGTATTCCTCTACCGGAGTGTAGGTATCTACCGCTGCAGGCTCTGGCGCCGCAGCGGCGGTCCAGGTCATTCCCATGAAGCCTTCGGGCAGGTCCAAGCGGCGGCTGTAAAACAATTCACCGGCTGCGCTGATGGTCAACAACGCCTGCCGGCCGCCCGACAACAAAAGTGCACCGGTGGCACGCGCGGGCTCCAGCAGAGTTTGCAAATTGCGTTGCGCCATGTCCTGAACATCGATCACCCGGACATCCCAGTGCATGGCCTCGCCAAGGCCCATGACATCACGCACAAAACTATTGTTCGTCGCCACCACAAACATTTGCGATGCAGCCCGGCCCTCACCATCGCCGACCCGGAGCACATCCATCGTCAGGTCATCCAAATGCGCGTCCACCATTTCCTTGACCTGGTAGCGGGCAGCAGAGCGCAGCTCTTCAGGCGGGACCGAAGGTGCCTCAATTTGCAGCACCTGGTATTGCTCGGGCTTGAGCATGACGTGCGCCGCACGCCCTTTGAGCCCCAACGCGGTAAGCCGGCGGACAAACTCCTCCATGGTGTCGCCACCCTGAACTTCCACACCGGCACGCTTGACCATGAAATCACGACCTGAGCCCTGCGCGACCACATAAGCCAGCGTTTGCCCTGACCAGGACACGATCAACTGTGCGCCGGATGCAGCACGCCGCCAGGGCCAGCGCATGGTCAGCGAGCTCCTACCGAGGAGGGATGAAAAAACACAGTCGCAACTTCAATCATGAAATAGTTTGATTTCTCAAGAAACTTGCTCTCAGTTTAGTAGCTTGCCACGCCATCATGACACGGATTAAACGGGGTTTTCCAGCAAATTGGCAACCCGATACCCTCAGTAGTTCTCCCGCAAGTAGATCAAAGGGCTGCGGTACTTGCCAAAGGTCGCCCGGGCCGCCGGGTTGGTGCCAAACCACGGCATGTTGGCGGCTGTAGCTGGTGTCGCAGTGGCCGACACGCATGTGGTGGCCGACGCCACAGGCGTTGCGGAAACATTCAATGTCAAAAGCACACTACCGCTATTCCCCTTGCCCGGCTTCGACAGTTGCAGGCTGGACAGCCTGCCGGCCGCCAAGGTCTGCGAGCTGGTGGGGCTGAGCTGGGTTTCACAGTTATTCAAATTCTCGGTATAGCTGCCCATCTGGATGGCAGAGGCCGCAAACGCAGTACAGCTATCCAGGGGGTTGAGCACATACGCGCTGCCGTTCCAGTACCGGGCCTCCACCGGTATGGGCAAGGGCAGCAGCTCGGAGCCATAGGCATTCCCCAAACGCAGTTGCCCGTAGCGAATGCGGGTCGTGCCCGTGGCGGTGGTAGGGCCGATCAGTGTGCTGCCATCTGCATCGGTGACGGCCGCTTGAATACGGAAGCTGTCATAGGGTCCGTCGGGGTCGGTCAATTTGCTGAACGCAAAAGTGTCGGCAATGCTGACTTGCCCCTGGTTCCACAGCGTATTGCTCGGCATCACGGGAAACCCCGGGTTGGCCAAGCGGGTGATAGCCACCGGGCTTGACGCGTTGTCTCCGCTGAACGTCACAGAGGCCCGCCCGGTGAAGCCGGACACCAAGCGGCTCACCACCGGATCTGTCGCCGACGCCGTGCCGCCCGTGGTTGCATGGGCCTTGACCACCAGATTCACGGCCAGCGCATCCTGACCCATGTACGTGAAGCCCCCCACCGTACAAGCGGGTGTCAGGCTACCGCTGAAGGAGTAGTGGCTCGGGTACCAACGGCCAAATTTGGCGGAGGCATTGCTGCCGATGTTGCAGCCGTACCGGCCACCCGTCAGCGTGTTGGAGCTGCTGCCCGCCACACAGTCTCCGTCCGCGTCGTCGATCGCAGAGAAAGCCGTATCGACCACCGCATCCGCCTGAAATTGGATATTGCCGACATCGGTGTAGCGGAAACTGCTGCTTGTAGCTGAAACGCCCGTGGCAGCGCCGAATGCCCCAGTCAGGGTGCCGGCTTGAATGGTGGCGTTGTTGTGGTCCACCACTTTGGTCTGGTCAATGGCTGGCGTACCGGTGTACCCGCTGGTCACACCAGAAGACGCCGACAGGTCGAAATTACTGCCAGCCACCGCCCGGGGAGTGCCCGTCAAACCCGTGTTGGTTTGCGAAGCGGTGGTGACAGCCAGGCTTTGCGGGCGGATGGCGAACCGGTCCGAGGAACACGCATAGAGGGTGGGCGTCACATTGGTGTCCGTCACCCTGCAAATCACATTGCGATGGGCGGTGGGCATATTGATAGAGGTGGGCAGGGCCTTGCGCCCCAGATCCGTGGTCGCAAAGGTCATGTTGCGACTGGCAATCGGGCTGGTATAGGCCGAGCAACTGGCCGGCGGGGTGGTTGGCTCATTGAATAACTCCACCGTCACGCCGCTGGTGGCCGTGTAGGTCAGCGCGGGCGTGCCATCAGCCAGCAACGCCATGACATCGAAGTTGAACGCAGTACCACTGAGCTTGGTATTGAGTGGGTTACGCCCGGTGCTCGTGGCGATCACGTTGTTATATACAGCCCCAGTTTCCAGGCAGTCATAGCCACCGACGCAAGGTGTGCCCAGAAAGGCCAAGGCACAACTTTCGGTACCGGTCATCGTGTTAAAGCAGCGCGTTCCATTCAAGGGAGTCGTGCTCAACCCCGTAGAGCCCAACACCACAGCACCACCGGCCGATGCCTGTAACGTGACGGTTTGAATGCTGTTGCCGGACCCCAGCGTAAACGTGCTGGGGGTCTTGGACACGGTGGGCACCACAGGGGTGGTGGTGACCTGCCCCGTCAAATTGCCGGTGCTCACAATGCTGGCTGCAGGGCAAGGCAAAGTGGACACCAGGCAGGCCAATACCTGAACCGGCTCCGGGCACAAGGTGCCCAGACCATCGTGCCGGATTTCAAGGTGATCGTAGGGCGGCACCGTGGGCGAGCCGACCACAAAGTCGTAGCTGAACGTATAGGTCCCGGGCGCTATGAACTGGTACTGGACGCCGATCCCGGTGTCACGCAAGGTATTGCTCACCAAGTTGTTCATGGCGGTAGCTTTGTTCACCGAACAGGTGTCGTTCGCGTCCCAAAAAGTATCCCAATCATTTGCACAATACGCAGAAAAACCAAGCCCTGAGCGTTCGCGGAAAGATTCCACAATCGACACATTCGCCGGAATAGAGGTTGTAGAAGTGCACACACCAGCCGGTGGAGGGTAAGTGCCCACAACCCGCTTGCCATTGGAGTCCACGAATGACACCCCACAGCCTTGGTCACTTCCACCCAAAAAGGTGTCGAAAGCATGGCTGTACCGCACAGGATTGGCCGAACTCACCGCAAACCCCGAAGGAATGACGACCGTCACCTCGGCAATCAAAAAATCGAGGGGCGTGGTGTATTTCCAGACGATGGAAACTTGGGGGCCATTGGTCACTGCGAGCGTAGAGGTTGCAGTTTGCTGCACACCTGAAACCGCAGGATTGGCGGGTGTAGTGGCGCTTATCGTCTGCGTGTTGTAACTCAACCTCGCAGCCGTGCCCAACCTGAAATGGGTAGGCCCATAAAGTTGACCGTTCGCTCGAAGATACACCCCGTTGTCCAAATTAGTGCTCGGGGGAAGCGCATTGGACGCGTAAACCTGCCCGCTATTGTTGAGCCGGCGCACTTGAATCTGTGTGTTGGGGTCTATCACAATGCGCAAGCCATTGGCAGCATTCGTGCCCCCAGTACTGTTGAGCTCGATCGCCAGTGCGGCCACAGGTAGCAGCCCCATGGCCACACAGGCTACCCACCGCAACACTCTCGCCCGGAGGAACCGGAAACACGTTTTGATTCGGGTCGTCATCACATCTCCATGCTGGCGCTCACACTGCGCTCTACGTAGTTGCTTCCACCGGCAACACCCAAGCTTGCGCGGGCGTCCAGCCGGTAAATAACCACATTGCCACCGCTATCGGCATAAACAGTGCGGCTGCAAGTCACCAAGACGGTGTAGCCATCCACATTACGGCCAGCCGCACTGGTGAAGTCACCCGAGGGGCAGGCTGCGTTGCTAGCAACCAGGCTTGCTACACCCCACGCGAGGCCGCCACGGGCCGCCCAGTAGGCGCGGCTGCCTTGCAGGTCCCGGGCAGACGTCAGCTGCTGGGTATTAGAAAAAGACACCATAAAACCGCCCAAGGCAGCCAACACCAGCACCAGAAAGATGGCGGCTATGGCGGCAAAGCCGCGTTGCTGAAGGCGGATTCGTGTCATGGCGTGTTGTTGACCTGGATCTGGTGATAAAGGTTCACCGTTTCCGCATTCCGGGTGATGGAGAGCGACATTTGCACCAGCCCGTTGCGCTGTGAATCCGTGTCGTTATAGGTAAAACCACAGGAGGACACATCAGAAATCAACACTGGCGCTGCGCTCACCGGGTTGCCTGCACTGCCGCAATACCGGGTGGCGCTATTGGTGAACAACACCCCGGTGCCGGTGGTCACCCCGGGCGTGACCAAGCGGCGCAGGGTGCTGCCATTGCAAACATAGGCCACCACGTTTTCCTCGACCGGCACTACATGGAAACGCTTGGTTCCGGACTCCAACGGAAACTGCTTGGGTGCTGCCAGTTCGATCGTAGTCTCCTCGGCTCCGCTGGTGGTGTCGGAACTGAGGCCAGCAACCCGCGCCACGTTGTCGCCGTTATAAGCGGTCACATTGGTGATGCCGAGGTTGTAAATCACCACCAAGTCGTTGATACCGATCCGCTGATCCGCCGGCCAATCCGCATTGCGGCCCAGCATGTTGAAATACGAATCTGCCGTTGTGAAATCGAGCCCCTTGCGCACCGTATCGCCGGTCGGACGGTTGTTCTCCCGGTAGCGGGCGCCGTTGCGTGTGGGAATGAATTCCAGGCAAGTGTCTGCCCCACTGGTGCTCACACGCACACTGTTGGGCAAGGCCTTGCGGATATCCCGCGAGATGCGCCGGACTGCGGTGTCTGCCACGTCGGTCAAGGCGGCCCGACGTCCGCTGTCGACATACGCTTGGATGGGTGCCCGCATAAACACCGCCACCACCCCGCCGATCACCCCCATGATCACAATCACGATCACCAGCTCCACCAGGGTGAAGCCCACTTGTTGCCGCAAAGCTTGAACCGGAGTTTTCATCACTGTTGACCGCTCAATAATTGGTCCGGTAACCGGTCAACACCATCGACTCGGTGCCACGCGTCACCGTGACGCGCACCCTTTTGGCCTCGATGCCCAGTGTCGTGTTGTCGGTCGTGACGGCAATCGTCAGCGCGTAACCAGACAAACTGGCAGGGAACGCAAATGCCGCTTGTGTTTTGCCGTTGTAGTCGTCCACATCGTCCCACAGGTCCCGGCTGGCCTCGACGACGGCGGGCGAGTTGTCCGGATCGGTATACGCTTTTTGCAGCACCTCTTCGAGCACCGACTCCGCGATGGCGATGGCCTGTTTGCGGATCATCGGGTCTGCGCTTGATTTCACCGAGGTGTCCATCACCGACAAAATGCCCGCCAAGCCGGCACCCACCACCACGATAAAAATGATGAGCTCGATCAGCGTGAAGCCGGAATTGCGGCTTGGGCTATTCATGCACATACCCCGTGGCGGCTTCAATCGTGATGGATCTACTGACGTTCGCGACCTGCAATGTCTGCGTTGCGGCTGCGGCCCCGGAACTGTTGTCCACCGGCTGACCCAGGGCATCGAAGTTAAAGCTGACAGGCGTACCGCTGAAGACCACTCCGCTGCGGGCGCTAAGTCCCGCTTCACCGGCGGGGCCCCTCAAGGCCGTCCCGCTGGGGGCTGGCGGTGGTGAGGCCGGGTCGCAGTTGTTGCTCCCGGCAGCACCCGCGATCCGCAAACTGATGGCATTGGCACTCAGGGTCACACACACGGTGCGGCGCTGGGCGATGGCCGTCTTTTGCGCATAGCGCAAATAGGCCATGGACTGGTCGTGGAACCCGCGGGCAAAGAAGTCGCCCGTATTGATCATGCGCGGCACCGCGTACACCGACAGCACCCCAAGCAACACAATCACCATGACCAGCTCCACCAGCGTGAAGCCGCGCATGCGCCTGCCCCGCGACGCGGGCATCGATTCCAACGCAAAACCCAAGAAAACAGGCGGAGACATGGATCGTTTACATTTGCTATGCTTTTAGGAGCTATTGGCGCAGGAAAAACAAGCGCTAGAGCCTTATTTAATCATCAATCGCTGACCCCGGAACGGGGACACGGCGAACCCGCAAAGCTTACCCCCAACATGCCTGCTGCACCAGCCTCCAATGCACCCGAAAGCACCGCCATTTCTGCGGCCACTGCGCCCGCTCACCGGAAGACCCGGGGCGCCGCTTGGGCACTCGCGCTCACCCTTGCGCTCATGCCGGCGCTGGGTGTCCCCGGGGAGTGGGTGTTGCAAGACACGCTGAAATCCGCGCTGCTAGCCATGGGCGTGGCGTGCGCCCTGGCACTGCTGCTCATCCGCGCGCTCCAAGCCCCTCGCGAAGAAAGCACCCCGTGGTATTTTCATGGCCTGTTGGCGTTTCCAGCCGTCTTGTGCCTGTATGCACTGGGCAGCATGGCGTGGTCGCACCGCTACCTGGCGGGCGCAGAGGCTGCGCGCTGGTGCGTGCTTGGCGCGCTGTTATGGACCTGCCTGCAGGTGCTGCGAGGCGGACACGCCATGCTGCTGGTGTGGGGCATCCATGCGGGCGCGGTCGGTGCAGCGGCGTGGGGCGCCGCGCAGTTTTGGGGAGACCTCTCCTGGTTCCCGCAAGTGGCCGCGCCGGCTTCGGTGTTTGTGAATCGCAACTTCTTTGCGGAATATCTGGTGTGCACCTTGCCGTTCTCGGCGTATGCCCTGATGCAGCTGCGGTCCTCCAAGGGGCGGGTCCTCATGGCACTGTCACTGGCAGTGAACCTCGCAGCCCTACTCATGACCGGTACCCGCTCGGCGCTGGTAGCAACATCCATCATGGTGCCTGTCACGCTGGTCGTGCTGTGGCGCTACCGGCGGGCGGCCGATAGTCCGCCATGGACCGGGCGCGACGCGGCGCTCACCGGCTCGGTTTTGCTACTGGGGCTTGCCGGAATGGCGCTGATCCCGAGCAATAGCCCGACCATCGTGACACAAGGGTATGGCTTGACCCCTTTGGAGCGCAGTGTGTACCGAGCGGGCTCGGTGGCAAAGCCTGAGGAGTACACCGAAGGCTCGTTTTCGATACGCGCGCTTATGTGGCGTGCCAGCATCCGCATGCTGATGGATCAGCCGTGGACCGGGGTCGGTGCGGGTGCGTGGGAGGTGCATATTCCGCGCTACCAAGGTGCCCAAAACTCCGTCGAAACCGACTTTTATGCCCACAACGAACCCTTGCAGTTGCTAGCCGAATACGGCCTGCCGGTCGGTGGCGGTCTTTTGGCAGGCCTGCTCGGGTACCTGCTTTTCAGCGCCCAAACCCGCTGGCAGCGCTTGGCCCACGCCCGGCCCTCGGCAGCGGAAGCCTTGTGTGCGATAGCCCTGTGCAGCCTGTTGGGGCTTTTGCTGGTGAGTAATGCGGGGTTCCCGTGGCGACTCGCCAGCACCGGGGCGCTGTTCATGGTGGGGCTGGCGGTGCTGGCCCACGCAGACCCGCGCCCCTACCTAGCCAGCGCCGCCACTTTGCGCGCCGGGTTGGTGGCAACAGGCCTGGCGGGCTTGGTGATTCTGGTGGTGAGCGGCTTGGCATTCCGGGCCGAATTCACCATCATTCGCAGCATCCAAACGCTCAACCTCATCCTGAAGAACCCCACCATGCCGCCTGCAGAGTGGCAGCGGCTACAAACCGAGGCGTGGGACTGGCTCAAGAAAGGGGTGGAAATTCACCCCCACTACCGCAAGCTCACAGCACAGACCGCTGACGGTTTTGCCGCCACCGGCAACTTGCATGCAGCACTCTGGGCCCAAGACTCGATTGCGGTATCGCGCCCGTACATTCCGGATGTCCGTGCCAACCAGGTCTTGCTGAATGTGGCCCTGGACCGCAACGGCCCTGCCGCAGAGGCGTTTGCCGCTCTTGCCGCCTTGCAACCGGATACCCCGCGTACGCGGGCCTTGGAGATTCTGCTCATGCGGCGCACCGGCCAGACCGCCGAGGCGGCCCACAAGCTCCGCAGCTACTTTGCAGCAGGGGTGCTCCAGTACGATTTGATCCAAATGGCTATGGAGATTGGCCTTGAGACCCGGGACCAGGCCCTGACCACCCAGGCCTACCGGCTGTGGGTACGCCACTGGCCGCAAGACCGCCAGGCGCAAGCGGCAAGCTTGGATGCCGCTCCGGCAGCTTGGCGGGAGGCTATGCGCCAACCCGACGAAATGGTTCGCCCATGAAAAAAGCCAGTGTGGCAGGCCACACTGGCTTTTTAGAAATCGTAATGGGATGGGCTACTACCGGTTTTACGGAGTTGTAATCGCAGTGAACGATGCGGTCACTGCCGTGCCACTGGTGGGTGTAAAGGTCAAGGTGCAGGTGTTGGAAGCACCAGACGTCGTAGAGAAAGTACCCACGACTGCAGCGTTGTAGCTGCCCCCATTGGTGGGGTACACGCCACCTTGCAAGGTGCCTTGAGCCGTATTGCAGCTGTTCACGGTAGTCCCCGTGCCACGCGCGGAATAAGCTGCATAGTTGATGGCAGAACCGGAAGACAGTGCCCCCGCTACGCCTTGAACCGATGCCGCACGGGCATCCGCAGACAGATCGACAAATTTGGGGATGGCCACCGCTGCCAAGATGCCCAAGATCACGATCACCATGACCAACTCGATCAATGTGAAGCCACGCTGTACTTGTTTCATGTTGTCCACCTTCAAAAGAAAAATGTGAGTGCCAATGCTAGACCATTCTAGGGGAGGCGCACGGTCTTGTGCTGCAGGATTAGACCGATAGTCCGTGACTTTTCTCAAAATTGACACGGGTTTAAGTCGCCCGCGGGGTGCGAAGCGCCCTCATTCCAGGGGCAAGCCGCCCCACACATAAGCCTGAATCGGCCGCAACTGGTAGGCCGCGGCCGTGCTTTCCACCATGAACCAGACGGCTTGCGCACCTGAGGGTGCATCCAAACCGTCAGGCTCCAAAGGCTTGTAGCCGATACACCCGCACCGTTTGTCAAACACCCAACGCCCCGGCGCGACCTCTTGGAGCAGCGCGGCCGGTACTTCACCGGCATAGTTGGCGGCAGGCTGCTGGAGCATCCCGAAAGGATTGGGCACCACACTATTGGCTACCACCGAATCCCCGGTGCGCTTGCGCTGGGGCAGCATGGATTGCACATAGTCGAGCACCAGCGCAGTCCGCAGGGCGCCCAGCGTGCTTTGCACCGCAGCACGCTCGGTTTGCGCGCGAACCTGCTGGCCGTAGCGCCACAACACAGCCGTGGCAATGCCAATACACAGGGTCAAGACGCCCCACTCTACCCAGCGGCTGTGCCAACGCACGCGCGCTGCCGGAGTGCGGGCAGTGGCCATGGCCTAGCCTCCGCCCTTGCCCATGGCGGCTTGCCCCATATTCCACAAAGGCAGAAACACGCCCAAGGCCAGCAACAAGACCAAGGCGCCGATCACCGCCAGCAGCACCGGCTCAATGGCAGCAGACAAACCCTTGATGTTGTAGTCAGTCTCCCGCTCATACATGCCGGCGATCTCGAACAAAAGGTTGTCGAGCTCCCCGGTTTCTTCGCCCACATTGATCATTTGCAGCACCACCGGCGTGAACACGCCTGTGGCGGCAGCGCAACGCGAGATGCTTTCACCCCGCTCAATGCCGTCGCGCATCTGCTCGATCCGGGCGCCAATGAAGGCGTTATCCACCGTTTGGGCCACGACCGTGAGCGCTTGCACCAGAGGAACGCCACTTTGACTGCTCAAGGCGAAGCTGCGGGCGAAACGGGCCAACGTGGCTTTGAGAATAATTTCGCCAATGATGGGGAGTTTGAGCTTGCGCGCATCCCATTTGTAACGCCCGCCGGGCGTTCGCAAATAGGCGCGCACGCCGATCGCGACCACGACGGAGGCCACGATCAGCAGCGGCCACCAATTGAGCATCCAGTTTGAAAACCCGAGCAGGCCCCGGGTGATCAGCGGAAGTTCACTGTTGAACCCGGCAAACACCTTGGCAAAGACCGGGATGACAAAAATATTCAAGATCACAATGGCCGCGGCCATCGCCATCAACACGAACGTGGGGTAGCGGGTGGCTTGCTTGATGCGCTCGCGGACATCGCGCTCGAACTCCATGTGCTCGTTGAGCCGGAGGAACACCTCGGTGAGCCGGCCAGTCATTTCGCCGACCCGGATCATGGAAATATAGAAGTTTCCAAACAACGCAACATGGCGCCCCAAGGCCACCGAGAGCTCACGCCCCTGGTCCAGACTGGCGCGCACATCCTTGAGCAAGTCGACCATGGCCGGCTTGGTGGCCGAGGCCTCCAGCCCCGCAAAGGCCCGCAGAATCGGCACACCCGCCTTGTTCAGGGTGTACATCTGGCGCGAAAAAATCAGCACATCGTCCACATCCACCGGGCGGGCTGTCAAAAAAGCCAGAGGGTCTTTTTTGTCTTTGGTGTCGACTGCCTTGGACACCGCAATGTGCACCGGCGCAACGCCGATGGACATGAGCTGATCGGCCACACCGCCTTCGGTCATGGCCTCCAGCTGCCCGCTGACGGCTTCGCCCCGGTTATTGCGTCCGCGCCAGTCGTAGATTGCCATGGTCAGCCCAACATGGCCTCATCGCCATCGGAGTCGAACCCGATGCGCAGCGCCTCGGCCAAGGAGGTTTTACCGCTGCGCACCAACTGCAGGGCATGGAACGCCATGGTTTGGCCCTTCATGCGCTCGCGCGCCGTCTTCAGAAAAGTGGCAGGGTCGCTCTGGGTGGCAGCGTGGGTCAGGGCGGCATCCATCTCTAAGAGCTCGTACACGCCCTGGCGCCCTGAATAGCCAGTGCCATTGCACTGCGAGCAACCCAAACCGCGCTTGGGCTTGAGCACTTCACCGGGCTCCAACATGGCCTCCATCCACGACTGCTCTTGCGGCGTGGGGGTGTGCGGTGCCAGGCACTCTTGGCAATTCAGGCGCAGCAAGCGCTGGGCAATCACCGCTTGCAACGACGTGGCCACCATGAAGGCCGGCACGCCCATATCCAGCAAGCGGAACGGGGTGCCGATGGCATCCCGGGTGTGCAAGGTGGAGAGCACCAAGTGGCCCGTAATGGCGGCGCGCAAACCGATTTCTGCGGTCTCGGCATCGCGCATTTCCCCGACCAGAATCACATCCGGATCCTGGCGCAGACAAGCCCGCAGCACGCGCGAAAAGGTCAATTCAATCTTGTCATTGACCTGCACCTGCGTGATCGCTGGCAGGCGGTATTCGACCGGGTCTTCGACCGTGATGACCTTGAGCTCTGCCGCATTGATCTCGGCCAAGGCGGCATAGAGGGTGGTGGTTTTACCGGAGCCTGTGGGCCCGGTCACCAGCACCATGCCGGAGGAGCGGGACAGCACATCGCGAAAACGCTTGAGCATGTCGGCCGGCATGCCGATGGTGTCCAGGCGGCGCATACCGGCCCCCTGGTTCAACAAGCGCATTACGGCTGACTCGCCGTAGGTGGTGGGCAGCGTGGACAGGCGCACATCAATGGTGTTGTCCTTCAGCCGGACCGAGAAGCGGCCATCTTGAGGCAAGCGCTTCTCAGAAATGTCCAAGCCGGCCATCAGCTTCAAACGTTGGGCCAGTGCGCCGCCAATGCGCTTGTCGGCTTGCGTTTGGGTCTGGAGCACGCCATCGACTCGCACACGGATCTGCAAAAAGCCTTCTTGCGGTTCGATATGGACATCGGACGCGCCCACCTGGGTTGCGTCCTCAAACAGCGATTGGAGCAAGCGCACCACCGGTGCGCCCTCTTGGCCCACGCTGGCGGTGAGTTCACCGAAGTCCACCGCATCGCCGAGGTCTTTTTCCAGCGCGCGGGCCAGGCCACTGATCTCTTCGGTGCGGCGGTACAGCCGGTCGAAGGCCAAAGCCAAATGGCTCTCGGGCACCGCCGCAATACCGATGTTGCGCTTGAGAAGACGGGTGAGCTCGTCGTAGGCAAACAGGTCCAGCGGGTCGGCCAAGGCGACGAGCAAGACATCGCCCTTGTCCTCGAGCACCAGCGCCTTGAAGCGGCGCGCAGCCGCTTCGGGCAGCAGCTTCACCACATCAGCACGGAAGGGAAAGGTTTTGAGGTTGACGAAGGGAACACGCAGCTGCCGGGCCAAGCCGTTGGCGAGTAGCTCTTCGGTGATCACGCCCGTTTCGATCAACAGGCGCCCGACCTTTTTGCCGGTGGTGCGCTGCAGGTCAAGGGTTTGCTGCAACTGCTCTTGGGAAATGAGCTTTTGCTGCACCAGCACATCGCCCAAACGCAGCTTCTCCGGGCGGCCCGAAGGCGGCCGCGGAGCGTCCGTCGCACCAGGCGAAGCCGTTGCCATATTCATGCGCTATTCCTTTTGCGGTTTGCAAAAATAATAGCATGGGGGCCCCTCAGGTGTTGCCGGGAAAAGCCCCCGAATTCCGGTCAGAAGCGGCGACCGCCGGGCTGATCCGGTTGCCGTCCAGCGTCACGGCCTGGCCGATGGTCGGGGCGGTGGACTGCTCCACGGTGCGCAAGCTGCCATCTTCCATGCGGACATCGACTTGGTAGACGGTGTCTTTCTTCAAGCGCTTTTCCACGGTGTTGCCCGCCCAGCCGCCTCCCAGCACACCGGCTATGGTGGCCAGGGCCTTGCCGTCACCGCCACCGAACTGGTTACCCACCAAACCACCCAGCACCGCACCTGCTACCGCACCGGCACCACTGGGGTTAGCGCTTTCACGCTGGATGGGGGTCACGCCCTCGATGACGCCGCACTGGGTGCAGACCACCTTGGCGGGCACTTTCGCGGGTGCTTGGGTCGAAGCTTGGGCGGTAGCTACCGCGGGCTCGACCGGCACCGGTTTAGCGACCGGTGTGGGCGCCGCTTTTGCCGCAGGCTGCTGCGCTATGACTTTAGTAGCGCGAGGTGCTTGATTGTCTTGGGCGGAGGTCGGTTTTGACTGCTTTTTCTCCGCATGCACTGAGTTAGGGGCTATATCAGGAGCCACAACAGAAGGGAGAGTCGTCGCCACCGGTGTAGCGGCAGCGGGAGTGCTGATGGCCAGCACTTCGATGGGCGCCTCCGGTGCAGCGGTCTTGGTTTGCTGGTGCAGCACAACCGCACCCAACGCCAAGGTGCTGACGCTCAGAGCGCCGATGGCACCCCATAGAAATTTATTACCCGTCGCAACAACCGCGGGGTGGGACACAACAGTCGACATACATCTCCTTCGTTCAGACAAACAGGCTGCACTTTTAGGCGCCTGCTCTTCAGCTAACGCTTGACAGGCCCTGAAGGTACACAGCCTGCACGACGGGGAGGTATCTGATTTGTAACGCTGGGTAAAGCTGCGCCGCCGCAGCCCCGATGACGGGCGCAGCGGGCAGCCGTGCGG
>DAINNP010000031.1:0-14651 GCA_036735785.1 Rhodoferax sp.
ATGACATCGCCCAGCAAGGGCTGGTGGAATACGTGCCCTTCCCGGATGCGCTGCGTGGCAAATACCAGTGCTACACCCAAGCCGACCTGACCGCCCTGCGCGCGACCGGCTGCGACCACACCTTTGCCGATGTGCAAACTGGCGTGAGCCGGTATGTAGACTGGCTCGCCAGCCGCAAAGCCTGACAACCGCACTGGAGCTGCCGATGAGCCACTTGCCCGCACGCACCCGCTTTCAGCGCGGAGCGCTCAGCTTTTTGTCCGTGTTGCTGATGGGGATGACCGCAGCCCACGCACTGGAACTGAACCAGGCCACCGAGGCACAGCTCGATGGCCTGCGCGGCCTTGGCCCCAGCAGCACCGCCCGCATTTTGAAAGCCCGTGAGAGCGGCGCCTTTCAGGACTGGGGCGACTTCATGGCCCGGGTCAAAGGCATCAAGCCGCCAACTGCGACCAAACTGTCCAGCCAAGGGCTGACGGTCAACGGCGCCGCTTTTACTGCGCCAGAGAAATGATGTTGTCGGTAGTCGCTATCTGTCTGGGTGCATGCACCGGTGCGCTGGCGCGCTGGCAACTGGGCCTCTGGCTGAACCCGGTTGCCGCGGCGGGCACGGTGCTGCCTTGGGGCACCCTGGCTGCCAACCTGATCGGCGGGTATTTGATCGGCATCTGTGTGGCCGTCTTTCAAGCCATGCCGCAGCTGGACCCGGCCTGGCGCCTGGCGCTCGTCACCGGTTTTTTGGGGGCACTCACCACCTTCTCCAGCTTCTCTGCAGAGGTGGTGGCCATGCTCGGCCAACAGCGCTACCTGCTCGCCTTGGGCACGGCTGCGATTCACCTGCTGGGCTCTTTGGCCTTGACACTGGCCGGCCTGCGAACTGCTACATTTTTTATAGCTACCCGCGCATGATTTTCGGGCGCTACAGCTGCTTTTGATTAAAAAAGACGGTGCTGGTACACGCGCACCGCCAGCCCCATCCAGTGCCTCGCTGGCACCGCTACCCCATCGTTTACCCCTAGCCTGTCTGTCAGGGTTTGTTCAGCCGCAAAAGGGGGGGTAAGGCTTAGACTCCGTAGGTTCTTGATACGCGCCTGTGCTTGCCCGCGCACGGCATTGGGATAACTACAAACGGAGACACCATGGCACCCCTGCTCTCAATGTCCAGGCTGATCGATAAGGTCAGCACCTGGGTCGGCAAATTCACCATGTGGCTGATTCTGGCCACAACCCTGATCAGCGCTGGCAATGCGCTGGTCCGCAAGTTCTTCAACGTCAGCTCCAACGGTTTGCTGGAAATCCAGTGGTACCTGTTTGCTGCTGTGTTCATGTTGGGCGCAGGCTATGGCTTGTTGAAGAACTCGCATGTCCGCATCGACTTCATCTCCACCAAACTGAGCGACAGAGCCCGTAACTGGGTCGATGTGGGCGGAATCATTTTGGTTCTGTTCCCCTTCTGCGCCATCAGCATCTCGCTCGGCTGGCCGTTTTTCATGCAAGCCTTGGCGAGCGGTGAAATGTCGCAAAACGCCGGTGGCCTGATCCGCTGGCCCGCCTATGTGTTGATTCCGCTGGGCTTTGCGCTGCTGATGCTGCAGGGTGTGTCGGAACTGATCAAGCGTCTCGCCTTCCTCACCGGCAACGGCCCCGATGTCTTGAGCAGCGAAGACTCCAAATCTGACGACCAGAAGAAGCTCGAAGAGCTCGAAGCCCAAACCGCCAAGCTGTTGGCTGGAGACAAATAAATGCAAACCACGCTCTTGGCACAACAGTTTGTGCCCCTGATGTTTATCACGCTGTTCATCGTTTTGTTGACCGGCTTTCCTGTGGCCTTCGGCCTGGCCGCTACCGGCTTGGCACTGGGCTTTGTGGGTATTGAGGCCGGCATTTTCCCGGCCGCCTTGTTCCAGGCCTTGCCGCTGCGTATCTTCGGCATCATGCAGAACGACACCTTGCTGGCGATTCCGTTTTTCACCTTCATGGGGATTATTCTGGAACGCTCCGGCATGGCAGAAGACCTGCTGGAAACCGTAGGCCAGGTGTTCGGCCCCGTGCGCGGTGGCGTGGCGATTGCCGTGATTTTGGTGGGCGCCTTGTTGGCTGCTACTACCGGTGTGGTGGCTGCTGCTGTGATTTCCATGGGCTTGATTTCCTTGCCCGTGATGCTGCGCTACGGCTACAGCCGCACGATTGCGACTGGCACGATTACCGCCTCGGGCACTTTGGCCCAAGCGATTCCACCGTCACTGGTGTTGATCGTGCTGGCCGACCAGTTGGGCCGCTCGGTGGGCGACATGTACTCTGGCGCTTTGATTCCCGGTTTGCTGTTGGTGGGTCTGTACATTGCGTTCATCGCCGCTGTGGCCATCTTCAAGCCTGCCATGGTGCCCGCATTGCCTCCTGAGGCCCTGCTGTACAAAGAAGACAACGGCGCCTCCGGCCACAAGTCTTTGCTGGCCCTGGTGCTGGTGTGCGCTGGTGTGGGTTACGCATGGGCGCAAGTGCATGACGGCCTGCTGACCAAGTGGCTGGAGCGTGCAACCCCTTCTGCTGGCGATGAAATCGTCATCTTGTCGCTGACCCTGGCTTCTTTGACCGGCTTGGCATTGGCCATCATCAACCGTGTTACCAAGTTGGGCCTGTTGTCCAAACTGGCAGAGCAGGTCACCTTTGTGCTGATGCCTCCGCTGATCTTGATCTTCTTGGTGCTGGGCACGATCTTCTTGGGCGTTGCCACTCCCACAGAGGGTGGCGCGATGGGTGCTTTGGGCGCTTTGATTCTGGCCTTCGGCAAGAAGCGCCTCGACACACCGCTGTTGAAGCAAGCGCTGGAAAACACCGCCAAGCTCGCATCGTTCGTGTTGTTCATTTTGATCGGCTCGACCGTATTCAGCTTCACTTTCAACGCGGCGGACGGTCACATCTGGGTCGAGCACTTGTTTGACAAGATTCCAGGCGGTGCCTGGGGCTTCCTGGTAGTGGTGAACATTCTGGTGTTCATCTTGGGCTGTTTCATCGACTTCTTTGAAATCGCCTTCATCGTGATCCCGTTGCTGGCACCGGTGGCCGAGAAGATCTTGCCCGGCTTGGTGCCCGGCATGACACCTGACCAAGCCATGATCTGGTTTGGTGTGATCATCGCGATGAACCTGCAGACCTCGTTCTTGACGCCACCGTTCGGCTTTGCGTTGTTCTACTTGCGCAGCGTGGCCGCCAAGTTCGACTACAAAGACCGTGTGACCGGCAAACTGATTCCGTCGGTCAAAACCACCGAGATCTACAAAGGCTCGATCGCCTTCATCATCTTGCAGTTGATCATGGTGGTGGCGGTGATTGCATTCCCGACCTTGGTTACCGGTGGTATCGAGAAAGTCGAGTCACTGAGTGCTGACCAGATCATGGAACAGCTCGATGCCCCGAAAGCGGAAGAAGCAGCAGACCCACTGGCCGGCATGGACACCGGTGCCAAGGATGCACCGGCAGCACCTGCTGCTGATGCTGCTGCGGAAGAAGATCCGATGAAAGCGCTCGAGGATGCTGCCAAGGACGCTGCGAAGAAGCCGTAACGCGCCCTGAAACACTAAACCCAAGGCCGGAGCAGCGCACGCTGCTCCGGCCTTTTTCATGGGCGCCCATCAGGTCCTGCCAACACGGGGCCCCAGAGCTGGTCCCTGGTTCCTGATCCCTACTGCCAGCCCCCGCCGCTTCAAGCTGCTGCGCTCTAGTTTTGACTCCGGTTCTGGCTGGACAATGCCTGCGTGGAGGCTCGCACACACCAGCATTACGTAGATAGCCTGATCGCCTCACGCGGGCAATCATTCAGGCAGCTCTGCGCCAAACACTGCAACCCGTGCCCCGCATGCGGCATGGTGGACCCCAGTGACTTTGGTAGCAGCAGTCGCCCTCACCAGACAAAAAAAAGCCCCGCAGAGCGGGGCTTTTTGAGCGGATCAAACGCGAGCTGGATTACAGCTTTTGAGCCTGCATGAAGCTGTCGAAACGCGCCTCAGTGAAGCGGAACCACAGGTTCTGGTCCTTGCGGAAGGCTGCGTAGTCGTCGTAGACCTTTTTCCAGTTGGGGTTCTTGGCGCTGATTTCTGCGTACAGAGCCATGGACTCTTTGAACGCCAAGTCCAACACGTCTTTCGGGAAAGGCATGACCTTGACTTTGGCACCCACCAGCTCTTTCAGAGCCTTGGGGTTGCGGGCATCGTACTTGGCTTGCATTTCCACGTGCGCGTAGGCTGCAGCTGTTTCGACGATGGCCTTGTTTTCAGGCGACAGGGCAGCAAAGGCTTTGTCGTTGATGAAGAAGTCCAACTGGGGACCGCCTTCCCACCAGCCGGGGTAGTAGTAGAACGGAGCCACTTTGCCGAAGCCGAGCTTCTGGTCATCGTAAGGACCGACCCACTCTGCCGCATCGATCGTGCCTTTTTCCAGCGCAGTGTAGATTTCGCCGCCGGGGATGTTTTGTGGCACACCGCCCATGCGTTCAATCACTTTACCGGCGAAGCCGCCCACGCGGAACTTCAAGCCTTTGATGTCTGCTGCAGACTTGATTTCTTTGCGGTACCAGCCGCCCATTTGCGCACCGGTGTTGCCGCCAGGGAAGTTGACGATGTTGTACTTGGCGTAGAACTCGCGCATCAGCTTGCCGCCGTTGCCTTCGTACATCCAGGCGGTCATTTGACGGCTGTTCAGGCCGAAAGGAATCGCGCAACCCAAGGCAAAGGTTTCGTCCTTGCCGAAGAAGTAGTAAGGAGCGGTGTGGGCCATTTCAACGGTGCCGTTCTGCACACCGTCTACCACGCCGAATGCGGGCATCAACTCGCCGCCAGCGTGGGTGGTGATGGTGAACTTGCCGCCCGACATTTCGCCCACTTTTTTGGCGAACACATCTGCTGCGCCAAAAATAGTGTCCAGCGCCTTAGGGAAGCTGGAAGCCAGGCGCCAACGGATGGCGGCCTGCGCATGCACTGCAGGGGCTGCACCTGCAGCCAAGACGCCGGCGATACCTGCGTTTTTGATAATTGAACGACGATCCATTCGCTTTACTCCGGTAATTGTGTTGTAACCAGCTTGGGGGGCAATAGTGTCACCCCTCAAGGACTCTGATAGTCAAGCGCGATTGTAGGAAGGCGGGTGCCGTCAATCGTGGGGGTTTTCCCTCGGCAAGTGCCCTCGGCACACGGGGTCTTCAGCTTCTTGCAAGCATGGCGACGATCCTCGTGCACGGAGATGACTGCCAACTTACAGGATACCCACCAAATGGGTCAGCAAAGGACCAAAACGCTGTCGGATAGACGCCTGGATACCTGCCGCATCCAAACCCTGCAAACGCAACAAATGCGCTGGGTCGCCATGCTCAATGAACTCGTCGGCCAGGCCCAGTTGCAGCACTGGCAGGGTCACACCGGCGGCATGCAGGGCTTCCATCACGGCAGAGCCTGCGCCCCCCATGGTGGCGCCCTCTTCCACCGTGACCAGCGCACTGTGGGTGGCTGCGATTTGCAGCAACAAATCAACATCCAGGGGCTTGGCCCAGCGCATGTTGACCACCGTCAAGCCCAGCGCCTCTGCAGCCGCCAGCGCCGGGTGGAGCAAGGTGCCGAAGGCCAGAATCGCGATCTCGCTACCTTGCTTGCGGATTTCGCCTTTGCCGAAGGGCAAGCCTTCCAAAGACGGCGACACCGGCACACCGGCACCACTGCCGCGCGGGTAGCGCACGGCTACCGGGTGGTTTTGGGCAAACGCGGTGCTGAGTAACTGGCGGCACTCGTTCTCGTCGGCCGGGCAGGCAATGCTCATGTTGGGAACACAGCGCAAAAACGGAATGTCATACGCGCCGGCGTGGGTTGCCCCATCGGCACCCACCAAGCCTGCGCGGTCCAATGCAAACACCACCGGCAGGTTTTGCAGGGCCACGTCATGGATCAACTGGTCATACGCGCGCTGCAAGAAAGTGGAGTAAATCGCCACCACCGGCTTGAGCCCTTCGGTTGCCAGCCCACCGGCAAAGGTCACCGCGTGCTGCTCCGCAATGCCGACATCGAAATAGCGCGCAGGAAAGCGCTTTTCAAACTCGACCATGCCAGAGCCTTCACGCATGGCGGGGGTAATGCCGACCAAGCGCTCATCGGCCGCTGCGGTATCGCATAGCCACTGGCCGAAAACCTGGGTAAACGTGGTTTTGCCCGGTGTGGCGGGCTTGACCAGCCCCACCGCAGGATCAAACTTGCCGGGGCCGTGGTAGGCGACCGGATCAGCCTCGGCCAACTTGTAGCCCTGGCCCTTTTTGGTCACCACGTGCAAGAACTGAGGCCCCTTGAGATGCTTGATGTTTTCCAGCGTCGGGATCAGGGAGTCGAGGTCATGCCCATCAATCGGGCCGATGTAGTTGAACCCGAACTTCTCAAACAAGGTCGCCGGAACCACCATGCCCTTGGCGTGTTCTTCCAGGCGCTTGGCCAGCTCAAATAAGGGGGGCGCGCCCTTGAGCACGCTCTTGCCCACATTTTTGGCGGCTGCATAAAACTGGCCGCTCATCAGCTGGGCCAGGTAGCGATTGAGCGCACCCACCGGCGGGCTGATGCTCATGTCGTTGTCGTTCAAGATCACGAGCAGGCGACAGTCTTCCACGCCCGCATTATTCATGGCCTCAAACGCCATGCCCGCCGTCATGGCGCCATCGCCGATCACGGCGACCGAGTAGCGGTCTTCGCCCTTGATGCGAGAAGCCAGCGCCATGCCTAGCGCTGCAGAAATCGAAGTGCTGGAGTGGGCGGTACCGAAGGTGTCGTATTCACTCTCTTCGCGGCGCGGAAAACCGGAGAGCCCTCCGAACTGGCGCAGGCTTTGCATCCGGTCGCGCCGGCCGGTCAAAATCTTGTGCGGATAAGTTTGGTGGCCCACGTCCCACACGATCCGGTCATCCGGCGTGTTGAACACATAGTGCAAGGCCACGGTGAGCTCTACAGTGCCGAGATTGGAGCTCAGGTGCCCACCGGTGCCGGCCACACTGTGCAGCAAAAACTGGCGCAGCTCATCGGCCAGGGCAAGCAGCTGCGGACGCTGCAAACGGCGCATGGCGGCGGGGTCATCGATGGTTGACAACAGGGCCGCTGTAGAGAGATTGTTTGGTGACATTTGCTATTCTTTTAGTAGCTACTTGCGCACACTCCATGAGCGCCAGAGGCATTTTTTACATATTTAATAAGCCCGGTCCACCACCATGCCGGCCAAGGCCTGCAACGCTGCGGTGTTGTGCAAACCACTGGTTTGCAGCGCCTGCAGCGCTTGCTCGTGGAGGGAGCGTGCGTAACCGCGGCTGGCTTCCAGCCCCATCAGGGAGACATAGGTAGGCTTGTCGTTGTCTGCGTCTTTGCCAGCGGTTTTACCCAGGGTAGCCGAGTCGGCCGTCACGTCCAGAATGTCATCGACGACCTGGAATGCCAAGCCGATCGCGGCACCATAGGCCTCCAGTGCAGCCAGCACATTCGCCGGGGGCTGCGCGCACTGCGCACCCATCACCACACTGCCCTGCAGCAGGGCGCCGGTTTTGAGCTGATGCATTTCGCGCAACTGGTTTTCAGTGAGCGGCAAGCCCACACTCGCCAGATCGATCGCTTGGCCACCGGCCATGCCGGAACTGCCGGCCGCACGCGCCAACAGACCACACAAACGAGCCTGCACGGGGCAGGGCACGGAACCATCCAAGGGCGTCAAAAACTCAAAGGCCAAGGCTTGTAATGCGTCACCCGCCAACAAAGCACTGGCTTCTCCGAACTGCACATGCACTGTGGGCTTGCCGCGGCGCAGCACATCGTTGTCCATGCAGGGCATGTCGTCATGCACCAGGGAATAGGCGTGGATCAACTCCACCGCACAGGCGGCACGCAAAGCACCCGCATCACACTGGTGGCCCAGCGGCGCCACGGCCTCGTGGGCGGCCAGAACGAGCAGCGGGCGCAAGCGTTTGCCGCCATCGAGCACCGCGTAACGCATGGCCTCTACCAGCGCAGCCGGCGCGCCATGGTCTTCGCCTTGGGGTACCTCTGCGGTGATCCAGGTGTCCAGCGCCCGCTCCACCCGCTCCAGACGCTCGCGCATCCACAGGTCCAGGTCAAAAGTATTCAAGGGGTTCGCCTCTGCACTCATTGCGATTTCCAGGGTTTCAAGACCCCGTCATCCAGCACCTTGATTTGCTCTTCCACGGCTTGCAGCTTGTCGCGGCAGTGCTGCAGCAGCGCGGCACCGCGCTGGTAGCTGGTAAGCAATTGGTCCAAAGGCAGGTCGCCGGACTCGAGCCGGCCGACCAAGGCTTCGAGCTCCGACATGGAGGCTTCGTAGGTATCCGGGAGAGGCAGCTTCAGGGCTTCGTGAGAGGGGGTACTGGCCTTGGGCATGAAAGAGGTACTTGTAATCAAAGTGCAATTTTAGGCGCATCAGACTGCCGCCAACGGAACTAGACGCAGCCGCCTAACACGGAGGATGGGTACAATCGTCCCTCCCGCTTCCGGCCACCCGCTTCTGGGTTGGACGGCTCCCATTTACCGCGCACTATCGTGCATCCCCCTGTGGGGAGTCTTTAGGTCAGGTCACCCATGTCTGATTTAAGTCTTCAACTGCAGCAGGCGAACAGCCAACTACCAGTTTCAAGCTACTTTGACCCGGCGCTCTACGCGCTTGAAATGCAAAGTATCTTTCAGCAAGGGCCCCGCTATGTGGGGCACTCTTTGAGCGTCCCCCACGTGGGGGACTACTACGCCCTGCCCCAGGAAAACGGGGGGCGGGCTTTGGTGCGCAATGCCGGTGGCATTGAACTGATCTCTAACGTCTGCCGTCACCGCCAGGCCATCATGCTCAAGGGGCGCGGCTCCCTCACACACAGCGGCAGCCAGGTGCAAAGCGGCAACATTGTTTGCCCCTTGCACCGCTGGACCTACAGTGGCGCCCATGCCGGCCAGAACGGCAGCCAAACCGGCACGCTGATTGGCGCGCCCCACTTTGCCCACGACCCGTGCCTGAACCTCAACAACTACCAGTTGCAGGAATGGAATGGCTTGCTGTTTGAAGACCACCGCGGCGCAGGTGGCGTGGACGTGGCCGCCCAACTGGCGAACATGGGCCCGCGTGCCGACCTGAGCTTTGAGGGCTATGTGCTCGACAAGGTGGAGATGCACACGTGCAACTACAACTGGAAGACCTTCATCGAGGTGTACCTCGAGGACTACCACGTCGGCCCCTTCCATCCCGGGCTGGGCCAGTTTGTGACCTGCGACGACCTGCGCTGGGAATTCAAGGACAACTACTCGGTGCAGACCGTGGGCGTGGCCAACCGCCTGGGCAAGGCCGGCAGCCCCACCTACGAGCGCTGGCACAAGGCCCTGCTGGGCTACCGCAACAACGTGCCCCCGCAGTACGGCGCCATCTGGCTCACCTACTACCCCCACATCATGGTGGAGTGGTACCCGCATGTGCTGACCGTGTCCACGCTTTTCCCCATGGGCTTGGACAAAACCATGAACATGGTCGAGTTCTACTACCCTGAAGAAATCGCCGCCTTCGAGCGCGAATTCGTGGAAGCCCAGCAGGCCGCTTACATGGAAACCTGCATCGAAGACGACGAGATCGGCGAACGCATGGACGCCGGACGTCGCGCCCTGTATGACCGCGGCGACAACGAAGTCGGCCCCTACCAAAGCCCCATGGAAGACGGCATGCAGCACTTCCACGAGTGGTACCGGGGCAAGGTAGACCTGTCGGGCCTGACTGCCTGATCTTCATTTTGCTATAGATTTGATAGCTATTTGCGCAATATTCACCTGCGCTAGCGCCTTATTTGACTGGTAAATGCCCATGCAAGCCTTATGGATGGTTCTCGCCTCGTTCTGGTTTGCGCTGATGGCCGTGGGCATCAAATACGCGTCCAACAGCTTTGAAACGCTGGAGCTGGTGTTCTACCGGGGCCTGGTCAGCATGGTCTTTATGGCCATCGTGGTGCGCGCCCGCGGCGCCACGCTGCGCACCCCTGTGCCCATGATGCATGTTTGGCGCAGCACCATTGGCGTGCTGTCGCTGGGCTCCTGGTTCTACGCCATTGCCCACCTGCCCCTAGCCACCGCCATGACGCTCAATTACATGAGCGGCGTGTGGGTGGCAGCCTTCATCGTAGGTGGTGCCTTGCTCTATGGTGACACCCACAAACAGGGGCCATTGCTGGGCACTGTGCTGCTGGGTTTTGTGGGGGTCATCATGACCCTGCGACCTACCATCGACCAGAACCAGCTGTTTGCCGGTGTGGTGGGCCTGCTGTCGGGCATGGGCGCGGCACTGGCCTATATGCAGGTCACGGCATTGGGCAAAGTGGGCGAGCCCGAGGAACGCACGGTGTTCTACTTCTCGGTGGGCACCGCCATCGTCGGCGGCATTGGGGTGCTGTTTACCGACGTGACACCGTGGGCGGAAGTGCGCCTGCAAGACGCCCTGTGGGTCGTCCCCATCGGCATCCTGGCCTCGCTGGGCCAGTGGTGCATGACCCGCGCCTACCGCAAAGGTGCTACCTTGGTGGTTGCCAGCATGCAGTACTCCGGCATCGTGTTTGCAGCGCTGTTCAGCTTGCTACTCTTTGGCGACAAGATCGCCCCCATGGGCTGGGCCGGTATTGCGGTGATCGTGATCAGCGGGGTGCTGGCTACCGTGCTGCGCGCGCGGGCGATGCCGAATACGCCGGCAGAAGAGCATTGACTCCACCTGGCAATGAGAACGCCTGCCTACTGCGACCTGCCCAGCCGTTTTGGAATATGAAACGGGACAACGAGCGTTACGTCAACCGGCACACCATCCACCGTGTGGGGACTGAATCGCATGACACGCATGGCGTGCAAAGACGCTTCGTCCAGATCTGTGTTGCCGCAGGACTCAAGCAGCGTTGTTTTGACCACCGCTCCTTCAGCGCTGATGTGCACGCGAAGGATGGCAGGCCCCGTAACGCGACCCTTTGTTACTACACCTGGAACCCGAAGTTTTAAGCTGGTGAGAGGGCGCAGGTCTTCCATTTTGACAACTGTCGAGGGCCAAACGGACCCAACCGGTTCGTCCGCATTCACGGGACATGCAACAGCCACGAAGGCAAGTCCCGCGACCATGCTGATAAAGAGTTTGCGAAGTGGTGACATGGATAAATATTGGAAATAATCTTTGGGTCGTATTTTGTATCAGATGTTTAGATCCGTGATGGCATTGTGCGACTGTAATTAACGGAGCGCCTCTGGCGTGCCCCCACTTTATGTATCGAGTGGACTGAGCGGGATACTCTGTGGACTCCGAATAGCGTGGTCGTACAGACCTCGCGCACGCGACCCCCGCAACTAGATAATCGCCACACCATGCCCTACACCACACTGATCTCCGTCGCCCAACTCCAAGCCCTGCAAGCCAGCGCCACGCCTGCGGTCGTGTTTGACTGCAGCTGCGACCTGATGCAGCCTGCACAAGGCCCGGCTCAATATGCCGAGAGCCATATTGCGGGCGCGCTCTACGCCCACCTGGACAACAACCTCAGCGCCAAGGGCGACCCGACGGTTACCGGCGCCCAGTCGGGCGGGCGCCACCCGCTGCCTGCGCGTGAAAAGTTTGCCCAGTGGCTGGGCAGCGTGGGCCTGAAAAATACCGACCAGGTGGTGGTGTACGACCGCCAAGGCGCCAATTACTGCGGCCGCCTGTGGTGGATGCTCAAGTGGTTGGGTCACGCGAATGTAGCTGTGCTGGACGGCGGTTTTCAGGCCTGGCAGGCCGCAGGCGGTGCCGTGGCCAGCGGCGAAGAGCCGGCACGTGCACCAAGCACCTTTGCGGTAGCCGACGCGCTGGTCTCGTTGCGCAGCAGCGATCAGGTGCTGGCCAACCTAGGCAAGCCCACCCAACAGATGCTGGATGCTCGCGGCGCGCCCCGCTTCCGCGGTGAAGTGGAGCCGATTGATCCAGTCGCTGGGCACATTCCCGGCGCCTTGAACCGGGTGTTCAGCAACAACCTCGGTGCCGATGGTTTCTTCAAGCCGGCAGCCGTGCTGCGCGCCGAGTTCGAGGCTCTGCTGGGCCAACGCCAGCCGGAACATGTGGTGCACCATTGCGGTAGCGGTGTGAGTGCAGTGCCCAACATCCTTGCCATGGAAATTGCCGGTCTGCAGGGCAGCGCCTTGTTTGCCGGCAGCTGGAGCGAGTGGTGCAACCGGCCGGATTTTCCGGTAGCGCAAGGCTGAGTCCCCGCTTACACTGAGATCTCATGAGCCTGCTCAAACTCAGCCTCCCTTCCCGACGTATGGCCACCGATGTGGTGATGTGTGTGGCGTTGGCAGCCGCCGGGCTCATGATGACCGCTACGGTCTATGACTACCTCCGCGAGGCCGATGTACTGCGCAATTTTGAACGGCGCAATGCACTCGCGGAAACCGTGGTGGCGGCCCTGGACCGGGACGCCACGGCAACCTTGGAGGCGGTGCGCGGTACAGCGCTACTCGCAGAAATGATGCCCGGCATGACCGGCCTCCAGTTTGAAGCCTATGCCCGCAGACTGCAGGGGATTCACTCGTCAATTGCCTCGCTCCAGTGGGAGCGGTTCACCAGCAATGGTGGCTACATTTTTCCGCCCAATCGCTCGGGCTGGACCGGGCGGGCTGCTGGGCAACTGGAAGAGGCACAAAAAGACGCCCGTATTGTGGGCACGCCGATCGCGACCGGCCCTTTTGCTTTGCCGGAAACCGCCCGGACTGGCGTTGCACTGACGGTCCCCGTGTACGAGCGAGTGCCGGGGGTGGCGGGCACTAACCGCCACATCGGCTTTATCAATGTATTGATCGACACCACTGAGCTCAGCCGGCATGCAACCTTCCAAGCCAAGTCCGCAGCCTCCGAACTGCTGATTACCGAGCGCAGCGAGGAAGACCGCAACCTTCAGGTGTACTCCGGCCTGAGTGACCCTGAACATCGCGCAGGGCATGATGACGAGGGCCTACGCCCGGAGAAGGCCGATCACCTGCTGGAGCTGAGCTTTGGCGGCAGAAACTGGCAGGTATTGATCCACCCTGTGGATGAAAAAGCCGCCGGCCCGCTGCACCGCGAGACACTGGCCTTGGTGGTGGGGTTGGTGCTGACAGCGCTGCTCACCTTCTTGCTCGCCCGCAGCCAACAAAGCCGGCGGCAAACAGAGGAAGCCACCGAGCAGGAAAAGCTGCTGCGCGATGAGTTGCTGGCCGAACAATCCCGCCTCAAAGAGGTGGTGGAGAGCACCGGTGTGGCGATCTGGGAATACGACCTGACCCGCCGCTACCTAAGCGTGAGTGATCGCTGGCATCTGGTGAGCGGTTACACCCGAGAAGAGTTGGGCGAGAACGTTTTCGACACGTGGTACACGTTAGTTCACCCTGATGACAGGCCGTTGATCACCGACCGGTTTGCAACTTTGAGCGAAGTGGGGAGCGACCGCTTCGAGTACGAATACCGGATGCGACAGAAAAACGGGCAATGGATGTGGGTGCAATCACTGGCGCACGTGGTTGAGCGAAATGCCGACGGAGTGGTCACCAAAGTGGCAGGCATCAACCTGGAAGTCACCCTGCAGAAAGAAGCGGAAATCCGGATCCATGCCCTGAACGCCTCACTCGAGGCCCAAATGCAAGAGGCGCTGGCCCGCAGCGAGGCGCGTGCCACCCTGGGCACCTTGATCGCCAGCGTCTCGCACGAAATGGCCACCCCCATGGGCAACAGCATGATGACGGCCAGCACGCTCATGGCGCAGGCGGTGCAGTTTGATGCGCAACTGGCCGCCGGCAATTTGCGGCGCTCGGAGCTCACCGCCTTCGTGGCGGGTGTCAAAGACGGCAATACCTTGCTGATGCGCAACCTGGAGCGCGCCGTGGCCATGTTGAAAAACTTCCGCCAAGTAGCCGCCGACCAGGCCAGCGAGCAGCGCCGCAGTTTTGATTTGCGACAGGGCCTGCAAGAAGTGTTGGCCACCCTGGCGCCCAGCCTGAAGCGCCATAGCCACAAGGTGCATCTGGATGCCCCGGACGGGATCGAGATGGAGAGCTACCCCGGCCCCATCGGGCAGGTCATCATCAACCTGATCAACAACGCCTATTTGCACGCCTTTGATGGCATGGAACATGGCGAAGTGCACATCAAGGCAACGCCGGGCAGCACCACGGTGACCCTGCAAATCAGCGACAACGGCCGCGGCATTCCGCCGGAGACGCTGGAAAAAATGTTCCAGCCGTTTTTCAGCACCCGCATCGGCCAAGGGGGCACGGGGCTGGGCATGTCGATCGTAGAGAACTTGGTGAAAGCCACCTTGGGCGGCAGCCTGGAGGTGCAGTCGACCGTCGGGCAAGGTACGACCGTCACCATCACCTTGCCCTTGACCGCGCCCCAACCCACCCCAGAAGAAGACGCCGGGTAACCCGGCGCACCCGGGTTTTAAAACCCGAAGCTGGAGCCCGCGCCCAGTAAAGTCGCTACACCCAGCGCCGCAAAGATGGCTGCCGCAATCGAATGCACCAGCTTCATAGGGATCTTATTGGCGAGCTTGTCGCCGGCAAATACGGCTGGCACATCAGCAATCAACATACCGAGCGTGGTGCCTATCACCACCATCACCGGCG